>JAIYAI010000737.1 GCA_027489135.1 Acetobacteraceae bacterium | reverse complement strand
CTTCGCCGCCCGCGCCTTCTGCGCCATGGCGAGGTCGAGGATGTGCACGCCCTTGTCCGTACCGACCACGCTGAAGCGGCCGGAGCCCGACGTGAACTCGATGTCCGCGACGGAGGCTTCCAGGTGCTCGGACGCCGCCTGCTTGCCCTTCTCGATCACCGTCGCGGTGGTCAGCAGGATCGCCTGACCCTCGGAGTAGAGCGACCGCGCACCGCCGGTGCCGCCGCCTTCCGGGATGTCGTCGGAATCGCCCTGGATGATGCGGATCTTCTCCATCGGGATGCCGAGTTCGTGGCTCGTCATCATCGCATAGGCGGTCTCGTGGCCCTGGCCGGTCGACTGCGTGCCGACCAGCACCTCGGCGACGCCGTCATTGGCGAAGCGCACCTCGGCGCGCTCCGTCGGGCCGCCGCCGGTGGCCTCCAGGTAGTAGGCCATGCCGATGCCGCGCCGCTTGCCCTTGGCCGCCGACGCGGCCTTGCGCGCCGCGAAGCCGGCCCAGTCGGCCTTCTTCAGCGCCGCATCCAGCACGGTCGGGAACTCGCCGCTGTCGTAGCGGCAGCCCATGGCGGAGGTGTGGGGCATGGCGCTGGACTGCACCATGTTGCGCTTGCGCAGCTCGATCCGGTCGATCTTCAGCTCCCGCGCCGCGGCGTCGATCAGCCGCTCCACCAGGTAGTTGCTCTCGGGCCGGCCGGCGCCGCGATAGGCATCGACGGGCACGGTGTTGGTCAGCACGCCGATGACATGGGCGTGCACGGCCTGGAAGCCGTAGACGCTGGCCAGCACCTTGGTGCCCGCCATGGTCGGAATGAAGGGCGCGAAGGTGTTCAGGTAGGCGCCCATGTTGGCGAAATTCTTGGTGCGCAGTGCCAGGAACTTGCCGTCCTTGTCGGTCGCCAGTTCCCCCAGGGTGATGTTGTCGCGGCCATGGGTGTCGGAGAGGAAGGCCTCCGTCCGCTCCGCCGTCCACTTCACGGGGCGCTTCAGGCGCCGCGCCGCCATGCAGCAGAGCGCGTATTCGGCGTACAGGTACAGCTTCATGCCGAAGCCGCCGCCGACATCCGGCGTCACGACGCGGAACTTCTCGGCCGGCTTCTGGAACACCACGCCCGAGAGCAGCCCCTTCACCAGGTGCGAGCCCTGGGTGCCGGCGTAGAGCGTCCACTTCTCCTCGCCCGCGTCGTAGCTGGCCGCCGCCGCGCGCCCCTCCATGGAGGCAACGACGATGCGGTTGTTCACCACAGTCAGTCGCGTGACATGCGCCGCGCCCTTGATCAGCGCGTCGGCCTTTGCGGCGTCGCCGGCTTCCCAGTCGAAGGCGATGTTTTGGGCCACGCTGTCCCAGACCAGCGGCTGGCCCGCGGTATGGGCGGTGGCGAGGTCGGTGGCAGAAGGCAGTTCCGCATAGTCCACCACCACGGCCTCGGCCGCGTCCTTCGCCTGCTCGCGCGTCTCGGCGACGATGAAGGCAACGGCATCGCCGACATGGCGCACCTGACCGTCCGCCAGCGCGCCGCGCGGGGTCTGGGCGCGGTCGGAGCCGTCGCGGTTCTTCAGCGGGATGACGCAGGGAATCTCGCCCAGCCCCTCCGCCTTCCAGTCGGCGGCGGTGATCACGTCCAGCACGCCGGGCATGGCCTTGGCGGCGGCGGTGTCGATGGAGCGGATCTTCGCCGCCGCATGCGGGCTGCGCAGCACGAGCCCGATGGCAGCGCCAGGCAGGTCGATGTCGTCGGTGTAGCGGCCGCCGCCCTTGAGCAGGCGCGGGTCCTCGATGCGGCGCAGCGGCTGGCTCAGCCCGAACTTGGCCATGGATTCTCCCCCGGGGTGCGTTGTCCCGCCCATCATCTGGCGCCGGAGGGGGTCTCGGGAAGGGGGTAAACCGCCCTACCCCACTCCGGCCGCCCCCAGGACCTCCCGCAGCAGCGGGTTGGGGAAGCGTCGCGGGACCGTGACCGCGTGGAAGGGCTGCAGCAGCCCAGGCAGACGCTCCGCTTCCAGCAATTCGCCCGAGGCCAGTTCGTCCCGCACCACGATCGGCGGCAGCACCGCGAGCCCCACGCCTTCGCGCGCCAGCAGCCGCATCATCGCCATGTCGTCCACCTCGGCCGCCACCTGCAGCGTGAGGCCGAGCCGCTCGCGCAGCGCCTCGAATCCGGCGCGCAGGCCGCTCTCCGGTGTCGGCAGGATCAGCGGCGCCCCGGTCAGCCGCGCCGCCAGCCCCTCCCGCCCCGCCAGCAGGGCCGGTCGCCCGACCAGGCTGACCGGTTCCTCCGCGATGCGGTGGGCGACGAAACCGGCGCCGCCAGGCGGCTCGCTGGTCAGCACCACGTCGAGGGCGAGGGAATCGAGCGCCCGCAGCAGTTCCGCCATGCCCCCCGACCGCAGGATCACCTCGACATCCGGGCGCCCGAGCACGGGGCGCAGGAAGGCGAGCTGGAAATTGCGCGACAGCGTCGCCAGCGCGCCGACCCGCAGGATCCGCTGCCCCTGCCCGGCCTCCCGCAGGGTCGCCAGCATCTCCTCCCCGGTCGAGAAGATCGCGTCCGCATGCGCCAGCGCGATGCGCCCGGCCTCGGTCAGCAGCAGCCGCCGGCCCTCGCGGTCGAACAGGGCATGGCCCAGCCGCTCCTCCAGCGCGCGAATCTGCGCCGAGAGGGCGGAGGGGGCGAGGTTCAGCGCCGCCGCGGCCCGGGTCAGGTTCCCTTCATGCGCGACGGCGCGGAAGTAGCGGAGGTGGTGGTAGTTCAGCTCGGCCATGATCGTTCGATCTAAGTGAACGAATCGCTCCAAACAATGTCATTCTTTGCAAGGTTCCGGACTGGTACCAGCGCGGCCGCACCGACTGCCGAGGCCCGCGCCCATGCCCGCCACCCTGCCCTCCCTGCTAGCGCCGCTGCTGCTGCTGCTCGCGGCCGCGCTCGCCGTCCGCGGCCCCGCGCTGCCCCCCGCCGGCACCCTGCGCCCGGCCGGCGCCGCCGCCCTGGCCGCACCGG
>JAIYAI010000768.1 GCA_027489135.1 Acetobacteraceae bacterium | reverse complement strand
GCAGATCGGGCTGGTGGTGCTGATCGCGCTGGCGGCGAAGAACGGCATCCTGATCATCGAATTCGCCAAGGAAGCGCGGGAGCGCGACGGCCTGTCGATCCGCGACGCGGCCATCGCCGGGGCTCGGCTGCGCTTCCGGGCGGTGATGATGACCTCGATCGCCTTCATCCTCGGCCTGGTGCCGCTGGTCTGGGCGACGGGGGCGGCGATGCTGTCGCGGCGGGCCGTGGGCACGCCCGTCTTCGGGGGGATGCTGGCGGCGAGCCTCATCGGGATCTTCATGATCCCGATGCTGTATGTCGTTTTCCAGACGATCCGCGAATGGGTGAAGGGCAAGCTCGGCTTCGGGCCGAAGCCGGAGGCGGCGCCGGCCCGGCACTGATCCAGGGGGGGGGCGCGCCGCGCCCCCCGCCGGACGTCAGCGCTTGATCTCGCCGTCCTTCACCCCGTGCTCCAGCGACTTCCACATCTCGATGTCGCGCTCCGCGGTCCAGATGCGCGGGCGATCTAGCCCCTTCGCCTCGTCGAAGGCGCGGGAGACGTTGAAGGGCATGCAGTGCTCGAAGATCACCCAGGATCCGTAGGTCGGACGCATGTGGTCCATGGTGTCGCGGTAGATGTCGCCGAGCGCCCAGCCCTTCTCCACGCCCTGCCTGACCCGGGCGAAGAGCGTGCTGGTGAAGGCATCCGTATCCGCCAGGCCCTGCGCGACGTCGGCCTTGGTCAGCAGGGACCGTCCCCGGCCAGGGACCAGCTTCTCGGGGCCGAGCTCGCGGATCGCCGCCAGCGTCGCCGGCCAGTCGGTGAAATGGGCGTCGCCGCAATAGGGCGTCGCGCCGAACTCCACCGTGTCGCCGGCGAACATCACCTTCTCCTTCGGCAGCCACACCACGGTGTCGCCCATGGTGTGGGCGCGGCCGATGTGGATGACCTGCGCTTCGCGCTCCCCCAGCCACAGGGTCATGCGGCGATGGAAGGTCTGGGTCGGCCAAGTCAGGCCGGGAATGCTCTCCTTGCCGCGGAAGAGGCGCGGGAAGCGGCCGATCTCGCTGTCCATGTCCTGCTGCCCGCGCTCGACGATCAGCTCGCGCGTGACGTCGGAGCAGATGATCCGGCCCTTCGCATGCGGGTAGCCGGAGGCGCCGAGCACCCGCACGGCATGATAGTGCGAGAGGATGATCTGGTTGACCTCGCGGTCCGTCACCTCGGCGATGCGCTTCTGCACGTCCTGCGCCATGGCCGGCGTCGCCTGGGCATCGACCACGATCACCCCATCGGGGCCGACGATGATGCCGGAATTCGGGTCCCCCTCTGCGGTATAGGCGTAGAGGCCGGGGCCGAGTTCGTCGAAGGAGACGATCTTGTCGGCGAGGTCGTTGGTGGAAGCGAAGCCCGACATGGCGTTCTCCCTGCTGCGTGGCGTCCGGTGCGTGGCGTCCGATGGGGCCCGGTTGCAGCCGTGATGCCGCGCCGGCGGGCGCCTGCCAAGCGGTTGCGGCGACCTCTCCCCAGTCCAGGCCATGACAGGCGCGTGCAACGCGGCATAGACTGCGCCCCGAGACCGCCACCCTGCCCCGGCACCACCCGGGTGCGCCCGCCGGAGGGATCCGATGTTCCGCCGCTTGCTCGTCGCCACGCTGTTTGGCCTGCTGGCCGTGACGGCTGCCCAGGCGCAGTCCAACGATCCTTCCTTCCGGATCGTCAACAACACCCAGATGACGGTGAACGAGGTCTATGCCTCGCCCTCCACGGACCGCTCCTGGGGCCATGACCGGCTGGGGACGGAGGTGATCCGCCCCGGCGCGACGCATATCGTGCGCCTGCCTCCTGGGGACTGCACCTACGACATCCGCGTCGTCTACCAGGGCGGCCGGTCGGAGGAACGGCGCGGGGTCAACACCTGCGCCATCACCGACTTCGTCCTGGGCGCCACCGGCAATGCCGCGCCGACGCCGACCCCGAGCCCGACGCCGGGCCGCCCGCAGACCGGCGGCCAGGGCAACCCGAGCTTCAACCTGGTGAACAATTCGGGCCGGGTGATCGAGGAGTTCTACGCCTCCCCCGCCAGCCAGCAGAACTGGGGCCCGGACCGCTTGGGCAACGACACGGTCAGCCCGAACAGCCGCTTCGCCATCCGCCTGCCGCAGGGCGAGTGCCTGTATGATCTCCGAATCGTCTTCCAGGGCGGCGAGGCGCGGGAGCAGCGGCGCGTCGATGCCTGCAACATCGTCGACTACGTGGTGCGATAGACGGGGCGGCGCGCAGTCCAGGCGGCCGGCGCCTGAGGGACGGACTCACGGCCGCCAGGCCATGAAGCAGGCGTAGGACCGCTCCCGCCACCAGCGCGTGGCGGGGCCGGCCTCGACCGCCACAGGCACGCCGTCGCCGGAATCGATCCCCGCGAGACCGCGCGCCAGGTGCGCGCGCGCCATCTCCAGGGTCTCCGCCCGGCGCGGCAGGCGCTGCGGGTGCGGGCCGCTGAGCGTCGGGTTAGTGTTGATCTCGAAGACCACCTCCCGCCCCTCCGCCGTCGCGTGGTCGAGGCGGCCGAACTCCACCGCCGCGAGGTCGAAGACCGGGGCGACCTGCGGCAGGTAACGCCCATCCGACACGGCGGCGTATTCCTCCTCCGCCATCGCATCCGTGGTCAGGCCGATCGTGCCGCCCTTCACCACCCAGCGATCCTCGATCACCGCATGGTCCGTGTGCATGGCCGTGCCGATGCGGAAGGTGCCGAAGCGGCGCCAGGCACCGCGGGCGATGGGCTCGGCGCAGAACTCCACCACCAGCACGCCGGCCAGCGGCACCCCCTGCCCCGGCAGCGCGGCCAGCGCCGCGTCCAGCGCGGCCTGGTCCGGGATCAGGTCGCTGACCGGCAGGTCGTGCCCGTCCTCGTGCCGCAGGAAGACGGGGAAGCGGGACGGGCGTAACGCCGGTTCGTCCGCCCGCCAGGAGCGGAAGGGATTGATCCCGGCGGCATGCAGGCGGGCGAGCAGGGCGTGGCGCGTGGGCACGCGGGACGGGTCGTTCATGCAGCGCAGGCCGGCGGCGGTGATGGCGCGATACGCCTCCACGGCCAGGCGGCGTTCATGCGGGGTCAGGCGCTCGAGGTCGGTCAGGACGAAGGTCGCCCGCGGCAGGTGGTCGGCGCGCAGCAGGTGGTCCCAGGACAGGTGCCGCACCGTCGGGATGGGCTGGCCCAGCCGATCCTCCACCAGCACCGAGACCGTGTAGGCGTGATGACGGGTGGTGACGAAGACGATCATCGGGGGCCCCGCCGTGCGACGCCCAGCATAGGCGGCGCGGAACGCCGTGACAGCCGGGCCGAATCATGGACAATGTCCCGGCACCAGAAGGAGACCGGGATGACCGAGACCAAGGACCAGGCGATGGCGACGCTGCTGTCGCGCCTGGCGGCGCACGAGATGCTCGGCTTCCGCGTGACATCCGGCGTCGATTCCCAGGCCGTCACGAAGGTCGGCAGCGGCAAGGTCGGCTCGCCGAAGCCGCCGAGCCGCGCCGCGAAGCAGGGCTGAGCGGCTTCGCACCCTCCGCCGCGCGGGGTGCGCGGCTGGACGCAGCCGTGCGCGCGAGGCTGGCCGCCAGCCTGCGTGCCCTGGCGGATGCCGCCGGCGGCCTCATCCGCTGCGACCGGGTGGCGATCGCGGCGCTGGCCGATGCCGTGGCCACGCACCCGGTCCGGCCGCTGGTGATGGGGCGCTACAGCGCAGCGATGGAGGCGATCGGCGCCGGCGAGGCCGCAGCCGCCGAGGCGGCCCTGGCCGCGCTGGCCGATCCCGCGCTGCGCCGGCATGCCGGGCCGCGCACCGTGACCCTCTCCGACGGCGATCTCGGCCCCGGCGGCGCGGCGCTCTACTGGCACCTGCTGAACGACGATCCGGACTCGCCCGTGGCGATCCGCGCCCTCGATCCCGCGCAGCGCGCCGCGGCGCCGGGGCGGGTTGCGGCAGCGCTCGACCTGCTCGGGCCCGATTTCGCCGGGGAGATCGCGGCGGTGGCGCCGGAGGTGGTGGCGGTAGCCGCGGAACCCGGGGCGGCGCTGGAATTCCATGGCGCCACCAGCTTCCACCTCTGGGGCGCCATCGCGCTGAACCTGCCGGCGCATCCGACGGCGCCGGCGCTGGCGCTGACCCTGGCGCATGAGAGCGGCCATGCCGTGCTGTTCGGCGCGACGCTCGGCGTGCCGCTGACGGTCAACGACGGGGCCGAGCGCTTCGCCTCCCCGCTGCGCGCGACGCCACGCCCGATGGAGGGGATCGTGCATGCCACCTGGGTGCTGGCGCGCATGCACCTGGCGGCGGAGCGGATGATCGCCGCCGGAATCGACCTGACGGCCGAGCGCGACGCGATCCGGGGCGACTACGCCGATGGCCTCGACGTCGTGGACAGCGCGGCCCGCTTCACCGCGGAGGGCGCGGCGGTCTTCGCCCCTGCCCGGGAATACATGGCAGGGACGGCGCCGCCAGCGTGACTAATGGCGGTCAAGCTGGCCCTGCCACCTGGCAGGGGGTTGCAAGGGGGACGGCGTCCCCCTTGCGTGTCCGCGCTACGCCGCCTTCTTCGCGCCGCTGATCGCCTTCCAGATCGTCTCCGGCGTCGCCGGCATGTCGATATGCGCGACCCCATCGCCGGCGAGCGCATCGACCAGCGCGTTGATCACCGCGGGCGGCGACCCGACGGCGCCGGCCTCGCCAGCGCCCTTCACGCCCATCGGGTTGGTCTCGCAGGGCACCTCGATCAGGTCGACCTCGATGTCCGGCAGATCCTCCGCGCGCGGCAGGGCGTAGTCCATGAAGGACGCCGAGAGAAGCTGGCCGCTGTCCTTGTCGAAGGCGGTCCGCTCCAGCACGGCCTGGCCGACGCCCTGCGCCACGCCGCCATGCACCTGGCCGCGCACGATCATCGGGTTGATGGCGTGGCCGACGTCATCGACCACGATGTAGCGCGGGATCTCGACGAGGCCGGTGTCGGGATCGACCTCCACCTCGGCGATGTGGCAGCCGTTCGGGAAGGTGTGCGCCTCGATCTTCGCGGTTTCCATCGCGTCGAGCAGTATGGCGGATTGCCCCGCCGCCACGCGCCGGCGCTGCGCCGCCGCAAGATC
>JAIYAI010000829.1 GCA_027489135.1 Acetobacteraceae bacterium | reverse complement strand
TCGGTGGCGCTCATGCGTGGGATCATAGGCCAGCAGGGTTGCAAGGGTCATGCCATTCCTCGCGCCCCCGGGACTCGGCCCCCAGGCGCGTGGACTGCCCGTAATGCAGGCAATCAGCCCGATGTCTGCGCGCGCATGCGTTGCGCTGCCATCTCCCCGATCATCACGCAGGTGAAGTGCAGGTTCGCCCGGCAGTCGCTGGGCATGATGGAGGCATCGGCGACGCGCAGCCCCGCGACGCCCCGCACCCGGAGGTCGGGATCCACCACGCCGCGCGGGTCCTCATGCGCCGTCATCCGGCAGGTGCCGGCGGCGTGCTGGATGTCCGACGCCTCGGCGAGCAGATGCGCGTCCAGCGCGTCGTCCGGCAGGGTGGCGGCGGCGTCCATGCTCAGGCCGGTCTCGCCGAAGGTGATCCCGTCGGCGATGCCGGTCAGCGGGTCGAGCGCGCAGAGGCGCGCCAGGCGCCTGACGCCGTCGCGCAGCCGGATCCGGTCGGACTCGTGGTCGAGCATGTTCTCCTCGACCACGGGCTGGGCATCGGGGTCGGCCGAGGCCAGCCGCACCTCGCCGCGCGAGAGCGCATCGTAGAGGGCGATGCCGATGGCGCCGCCCGGCCCGGGCAGCCCGTCCTGCCCCAGGCCGCGATGGTTGTAGGAGACCATGATCATGTCCCGCTCGCCGCCGCCGGCGAGGTTGCTGCTGTAGGTCAGGCAGCAATTGGTGTGGCGGGCGTCGCGCCCCTCGGCGCGGTGGCCGGGCTTCAGCGCGAGGGTGGCGCGCACGATGGGGTGGTCCATGAAGTGCTGGCCCACGGCCGGGAGGTCGTGCAGCACCGGGATGCCGAGCACGGCGAGTGCCGCGGCCGGTCCGAGGCCGGAGCGCATCAGGATGCAGGGGGAGTGGATGGCGCCGGCGCAGAGCACCACCTCCCGCGCCGCGATCTCCTCCCAGGGGCCGTGCCCGAAGCGGACCCGCACGCCGCGGGCGCGGGTGCCGTCGAAGAGCGCGCGGTCGACCATCGCCTCCCCGCGGATGATGAGGTTGGGGCGGCCGCGCGCGGGCTCCAGGTAGCCGTCATTGGTGGTGACGCGCACCCTGCCCCGCAGGTTGATCGGGTTGCAGGAGATCCCCTCCCCCTCCGGCGCGTTGAGGTCGCCCTTCCAGCGATAGCCGCCGGCCAGCGCTGCGTCGCGGAAGGCGCGGTCGACCGCGCCCCACTGCGCTTCCGGCATACGGAAGACCGGCAGCGGGCCGCCCTTCCTGACACCAGGCACCGTGCCGAAATCGAGGTCGTCCTCGATCCGGTCATACAGGGGCAGCACGTCCTTCGCCGCCCAGCCCTCGCAGCCGGCCTCGGCCCAGGCATCGAAGGCGGCGGGGACGCCGCGGATGGCGATCTGCGCATTGACCGTGGAGGACCCGCCGAGCGCCTTGCCGCGCCAGTAGAAGCGCGGTTCCTGCGCCCTGGTCCGCCGCGTCATCAGCCCGGGCCATTGCCATGCGGCCTGATGGGCGGGGTCGTGCATGAAGGGGATGATGTTGGCGCTGCGCAGTTCCGGCGGCGCCTCGGCCGCGCGCCAGTCCCGCCCGGCTTCCAGCAGCAGCACCTGGCGGCGCGTATCCTCGGAGAGGCGGGCGGCGAGGGCGGCGCCGGCCGATCCGGCGCCAACCACGATGGTGTCATACATCCCGATCTCACCCTTTCGCATCATGGCGGCGGCCCCGCTCCGGCGGTTGTGGCACCGCGTCGCGGGCGATGGCAGGCTGCGCGCCGGCACCCAGGAGCAGCACCATGGCCAAGCAGAAGCTCACATTCGAAGGCATCGTCGCTAGTCTTCCCTCGGCCGAGTTCGGCTTCGGCAGCCTCGCGCAGACAGGTAACCCCGGCTATGGCGGCTTCAGCTGGAGTTTCGATGCCCGCCTGGTGGAGGACAACTTCCCGCTCTGGACCCAGGTGAGCGCTACCTCCGGCACCGCCGCGATCTTCCCCATCCCACGCACGTCGCCCGAGGTCGCCTTCGGCACGGATGACGGCCGCGAATTCAGCTTCCGCAAGTTCAAGCTGATCGACGTGGGCGGCGACAATGTCGGCACCAATATCGCGGTCTATGGCTTCCGCGACGGCGTGCAGGTGGCCTTCGACCAGCCCTTCATCCTGGGCGACACCACCAGCGTGACGCTGTCCAAGGCCTTCAAGGATGTCGATCGCGTGCAGATTTACACCAACGGCAAGTCGGTGGCGTATGACGACCTGATCGTGAAACTGCCGCCGGCGCCGGCCCTAGCCGACGACCCACTGGTCTGAGGCCCGCTCACTTCTCTACGCTCCAGAAGAGCGGAATGGCGGAGACCGGCAGGTTGCGCAGCACCGCGCGATAGGCCGCGGGCTGGGCGAACTGGCCCCAGGGCACCGCGATCGCCTGCTCATAGACGATGGCCTGGATATCCGCCGCGATCTTCTGCCGCGCCGCAAGGTCGGGCGCCGCGGCGAAGGCGGCGAAGAGCGGCGTCAGGCGTTCATGGCAGTGGTAGCCACCGGTCGTCGCATTGGTGCAATTCAGCCCGATGATGGAGTTGGTCAGCGGGTTGTGCAGGTCGACGCCCAGCGCATGCACGCCGAAGACCGACCAACCCTCCCGCCGCGACCGCCGCGCGAGGACGGAGGCCCAGTCCATCATCTGCAGGTCCACCGTGAAGCCGGCGCGACGCAGGCGGTCGGCCAGGATCTCGGACGACACCTTCGGCGCCTCGAGGTCGCTGGCGACGAGGACGATGACGGGTTCGCCGGCGTAGCGGGTCTGCTTCAGCGCCTCGCGCGCCGCCTCGATCGAGGGGCGGCGCATCGCCTCGGTGCCGACATCGGATTCATAGGGGCTGCCGCAGATGAAGAAGGCGTTGCAGGTGCGGCTGTAGCGGCCAGTCAGGCCCATCCCCGCCATCACCTCCCCCTGGTCGACCAGCGAGAGCAGCACGCGCCGCACCGCGGGATCGGCGAAGGGGCCGGAGGCGGCGTTGGTGCGGTAGTGGCCGGTGAACTGGTCGAGCCCCTGGAAGCCCATCACCCTGAGGCGCCGGTCGCGCTCCATCTGCCCGAGCAGGTCGAAGGGCGCGTATTGCATGTAGTCGATCTCGCCGGACTGCAGTGCTGCGGCGGCGGTGGCGCCGTCCGGGATGACGCGGATCTCCAGCGTCTCGATCTTCACCACCTTGCCGCCGGCCAGGCCGTCCGCCGGCTCCGGGCGGGGGACATAGGCGGCGTTGCGGCGGAGCGTCATGCGGTCGCCGGGGCGATGATCGGCGCGGCGGAAGACGAAGGGGCCGGAGCCGATGATCTCCGGGATGCGCTCCGTCCCCGGCGTGTTCGCCAGGCGCTCCGGCAGCATGAAGGGTCCGGGCGAGGAGGTCGTGCCGAGAGTGTCCAGCACCAGCCCGTAGGGCTGCTTCAGGGTCAGGGTGAAGCTGCGCGCATCCGTCGCCACGACCGAGGCGGTAGCCGCACCCAGCCGGCCGCCCAGCGCGCTGCGGGTGAACCAGCGCTTGAGGGACGCCACGCAGTCGGCCGCGGTGACGGGTTGGCCGTCATGCCAGCGCAGCCCCTCGCGCAGGGTGAAATTCCAGGTGAGGCCGTCCGGCGAACTGGACCAGCTCTCGACCATCTGCGGCTTGACCTGCCCCGCGCGGTCCATCGCGAAGAGCGTGTCGAAGACCATGTAGCCGAAGGTGCGGGTGATGTAGGCGGGGGTGAAATGCGGATCGAGGGTGACGATTTCCGCCTCCAGGACGGCCGAGAGGGTCTGCGCCTCCGCCCGTGGCGCCGCCAGCCCCGTGGCCATTGCCGCCGCCAGCACGCCCATCCGCATCCATGATCGCATCATGCCCGTCCCGTTCCAGCTTGGCTGGCGAAGCGTTCCACCCCGGCGCGGTCACGGCAAGGCGCGCCGGTCCGGGACAAGGCTGCGCTCGTGCCGCGCTGCCGCTAGGATGGGCAGCACCGGAGCAGGGAGCCCCCGATGCGTGCGATCTTCGTGATGATCAAGTGCGAGATGGGCCAGGCCTACCGCGTGGCCCGCGAGATGGCGGACGGCATCGAGGAATTGTCGGAGATGCACTCGATCTCCGGCCAGTACGACCTGCTGGGCAAATTCTACCTCGGCACGGACCAGGATATCGGGCTCTTCGTGGTGGAGAAGGTGCAGACCATCGCGGGGGTGAAGGACACCTACACGCTGCAGACGTTCAACGCGTTCTCCGGCGCGCGCGGCTAGGGCGCGCACCGGGGGCAATGTGTCCTCCGGCGCGTGCGGATAGGGTGCCCACCCGGGGTCAGGACGGGGTCGGCGCCACAGATTCACCTTGGTGCCGCCGCCACGCGCCGTGATTCCGCCAGGGCGGCGCCGCAGGCCACAGGCAGCATCATGGGATCTCAAGGAGGTCCCCCCATGCGCCGCCTTCTCCCCGCCCTTGGCCTCTCCGCCGCGCTGCTCGCCGGCGGCTGCCAGCACCCCGACGGCTCCGTCGACTGGGGCAATACGCTGCTGGTGGGTGCCGGGGTCGGGCTCGCCGCGGCCGCCATCGCCGGGGCGGCGTCGAGCAACAACAACCGCCGCTACGCCTCGGGCTACGGCTACCGCGGGTCGTCCTACGGCTACAACCGCGGCTATGGGCATGGCGGGTACGGCCGCCCCTATCGCGGCTGGTAGCGCCACGGACCGGAGCGCTTCCGCGCCACCCGCGCTGCCGTTAGCCTTCCCCCCAACACGAACGGGGGAGAATCGTCCGATGGGCATCATCACGCGGCGCGGACTGGGCGCCGGGCTTGCGGGTCTTGGCGCGACGGCAGCGATGCCGGCGAAGGCGCAGCAGGAAGGGCCCTGGCCCGCGCGCCCCGTCACCATGCTGATCCCCTGGGGCGCGGGCGGCTCCACCGACGCTTTCGGCCGCATCATGGCGCAGCACCTGCAGCAGATCCTCGGCCAGCCCTTCCCGGTCGACAACCGCGTCGGCGCCAATGGCACCATCGGCATGGCGGCAGCGGCGCGCGCCAGGCCGGATGGCTACACCATCATCCTCTCGCCCAACAGCACCTACGCGATCGCGCCGCTGATCTACCAGACGCCCTATGACGCGGAGCGCGCCTTCACCGGCGCCGGCCTGCTCGCCTCGATGCCGATCTTCCTGATGGTCAACCGTGACTTCCCGGCGAGGACCATCCCGGAGCTGGTGGAGCAGGCGAAGAAGCCGGGCGCGCGGCTGACCTACGCGAACCCGGGCGTCGGCGCGACGACGCACCTCGCCATCGAATGGTTCCTGCAACTCTCCGGCGCGCCGATCGAGGAAGTGGGCTATCGCGGCGGCGCGCCGGCGATCCAGGCGGTCCTGCAGAAGGAAGCGACGCTGGTCGCCATGCCGGCCTCCGCCGTGCTTCCGCACATCCAGTCCGGCGACCTGCGCGCGCTCGCGGTCACCACCGCGCAGCGCACGCCGCTGGCGCCGGACGTTCCGACGATGCGGGAGCTGGGCTTCGCCAATTTCGAGGTGGTGGAGCACCTCGCCTTCCTGACGCCGGCGGGCACCCCGGTGGAGATCCTGCGCAGGCTGATGGACGCCTCCCGGGTGGCGCTGACGGCGCCGGAGTTCCGCGAGCGCTTCGCCAGCCTGGCGGTGACACCCAGCGTCGGCACGCCGGAAGCGTGGCCCGCCTACCTCGCCGCCGAGACGGCGAGACGGCGAAGTGGCGGGACCTCGTGAAGGCGCGCAACATCCGGGTGCAGTAGCGCACGGCGCTGCGGACGGGGGCGGCCCTGCACGGGCCTCCTCCTGCCCGGAACGCGAACGGGCCCCGCCGATCCCGGCGCGGCGGCTACAGGAAGGCGGCGACCTGCTCCACGCCGAGCAGGTGGCGGCCGACCATCTCGACGTGCCAGGGCCCGCCCTGCAGGTGCTGGCTCGCGCTCATCGCGTCGCGCAGGCGCCGCTCGAAGGGCTCCTTCGACAGCACGGCCGTGGTGCCGGCGCCGCGGTAGCAGGCGACCGAGATCTCGGTGGCCTCGCGGATCGCATGGGTCGTCGCCAGGCGGTGCGCCATGCGCGTGTCCATCGCCTGCGCACCCGTCTCGACCGCCTCGTCCCAGGCCGCCTTGCTCGCCTCGAGCCAGAGCGCGCGGATGGCGCGCAACCGCGCCTCCAGCGTGCCGATCTCGAGCTGGACGTGGTGGTTGTCGCGCATCAGCGTCGACCCCGCCCGGGCCTGCTTGCCGCGGCAGAGTTCCTTGTAGGTCTCGAGGCTGGCGCGGGCGATGCCGAGCGCGACGCCCGAGAAGCCCGTGGCGTAGCAGAGATGCGAGGAGATGACGGTGATCGGGCTGCGATCCTTCCGGTCCTCGTGCCGGTCGCGCACGATGGCCCGCGCCTCGGGGATGAAGAGGTCCTCGACCGTGTAGGTGTCGCTGCCCGTCGCCCTGAGGCCGAGCGAGCCCCAGTCCTCCTTGTTGATTCGCGCCTCGCCCTTGGGGAAGAGGCAGGTGCGGATCTCCTGCTTGCCGTTGGGGCCGAGGCGCGGGGACCCATCCGCGTTGCAGGCCGGCACATGCGCGCCCAACATCGTTGCGTGGCGGTTGCCGCTGGCGAAGTCCCAGGTGCCGGTGATGCGCCAGCCGCCATCCACCTTGATCGCCTTGGCGCGCGGATGCTGCGCGCCCCAGGCGAGGCCGGAGCGGCGGTCCCCGAAGATCTCCTTCGCCTCGTCCTGGTCGAGATAGGCGCTGCTCGACATGACGGAGACGTTGCCCTGGTTGACGCACCATCCGGTGGAGGCGTCGCCGGTGGCGATGGTCTCCGTGATCTGGCCGAAGACGTGCAGCGGCACGGCCTGGCCGCCCTGGTGGGCAGGGGTGAGCAGGCGGAAGAAATCGGCCTCAGCCAGCGCGTCCACCACCTCCGGCGTCAGTTCCATGCGCCGGTCCATCTCCGGGCCATGCGCGGACAGCAGCGGCACCAGCGCGCGGGCACGCGCCAGCGGATCGGCGCTGGTCAACGAGTCGCCACGGTTGATGACCGTCTCGAGGCGGGTGGAGTCCATGAGCACGCTCCCTGGGGCCGGTCGGTGTCCGTCCCGCCGTGCCAGGGTGGAACGCTACCCATGCGGCGGGCCCGGATCAAGCCGGTCGATTGACCAAGCCTACTTGGGCAGCCGCGCCAGGCTGTCCACCTCCGCGGCCGCGACCATGCGGTCGAGATCCTCCGGCAGCAGCAGGCGCTCGGCGACCAGTCGTTCGCCGGCCGCGCGCACGGCGCCGACATAGGCGGCGGGGTTGGGGTAGCGCTCCTCGACCGAGAGGCGGGGATCGCCTGCGGCCTCACGCGCCGCGCGGGTGGCGGCCAGCGGCAGGGCGCCGCCGGTGTTGTAGCAGGTGGTGCCGGGGGCGAATCCGGCGGCGCGCGGGTTCCAGCCCGTATAGGTGGCCTTCGGCGCCACGATCACCGGCATGCGCAGCCCGGCCCGGGCATTGCCGTCCGGATCGACCGCAGGTGCCAGCACGGGATAGCTGCCGCGCACCGCGGGCGGCAGCACGGAGCTGTCCAGCAGCGTCGCCCCGCCGATGTCACCGGCATAGGGCAGGCCCGGAATCGCCGGGTAGAGCCCCTGCGCCGGACGCAGCGTGCCGTCCGCGACGGAGGGGTAGCGGCTCGCTGGCGGCGCCGCGCATCCAGGCCTCGGCCGCGGCCAGCAGCGCCCGCATCGGCGCGCCGGCATGCAGCGGGTTCAGCGCCATCTCGCAGCGGTTCGTCCGGGTCGCCGTCGCGGTGGGGGAGGCGAAATGCGGATGGCCGACGAGGAGGAAGGCGCGCACCTCCTCCGGCAGCGCGATGGCCTGGCCGCGCGTGTCGGTGACGAGGAGCGAGGCGATGGCGCCCCAGGCCTCGTATTCGCTGTCGGTCTGGATGATGCGCGGGCAGGTGGCGCTGGCGCGGCATCGGGCGAGCAGCCCGTCCCGCGCGCCGGTCAGGTGGTCCGTGGTGACGTCGTAGGTGAAGGGGAACTGGTCCGCGGGATAGCCGCGGTCGTTGTGCGGCGTCGGGTTGCGGCCGGGCTGGGCGAAGCGGGCATTGGTGTAGGTGCGCCGCGCGCCGGCGATATGCGGCATCATCGCCGCGAAGACCGCCCCGTCCCCGGCCTCCTGCTGGTTGAACCCCAGGTAGAGGTAGTCCCGCACGAAGCGGCCGGATTGCGAGATGCCGGTCAGGATGGCGCGGTCGACACGCGGCCGGCCGCCGGCGGCGAGCGGGTTGGTGGCGCCGCCCTCGCGCTGCAGGAAGGCGGCGACGTCGCGCGTCGCGGCGAAGGCGATGCCGGCGATGGCAGGATCCTTCGCCTCGTAGATCAGTTCGTAGAGGGCGCTTGCGTCGAAGCCGGCGGGGCGGGTGATCTCGATGCGCCGGTCGTCGAGCCAGCGGTAGCCGAGATCCGCCGGCGCCTGCCGCGCATCGCCGGGCAATTGCCGCACCGTCAGCCGCGCGCCGTCCTGCCGCGCCGCCGGATAGGTCAGCGTCACGGTCGCGGGGCTGGTGGTGTTGTCGAAGACGAACTCCTCGCGCGAGGGGCCGGTGATGCCGGCGAGCACCGGCGGCTCGAGCCGCAGCCCCGTGCCGGGGGCAAGGTCGAACCGCCAGCCCACCCAGGCCAGGCTGTAGCCCTGGCGCAACAGGTGGCCGTTGCCGGCATCGCGCCCGCCGGCGAGGAGGTTGGCGCCGGGCAGGTCGCTGAAGAGCTGGCCCATCAATTCGCGGCCGCGGTTCGGCGCCTCCATCAGCAGCGTGCCGTTGCCGCGGGCGGGGTCGGCGGGACGGAGGATCACCACCTCCGCCACGGCGCGCACGCGGCCCTGCGCGTCGCGCGGCGCCTGCCCTATATCGGCGATCACGGCGTTGCGCGGATTGGCGGGGTCGAGGGCGAGGCTGGCGCGGGCGGTGATGCGTTCGTAGCGGCCGGCGGCGCCGAATTCCCGGCCCTCGAAGGCCGGGGTAGGGCTGCCCTGGCGTTCGAAGGCGACGACCTCCGCGGCGGCGGGGGCGGCGAGGCCGAGAGAGGCGGCGAGCGCCGCGGCGCGCAGCAGGCTCATGGTGCGGTTTCCTTCCCGTTGCGGAAAGGCTAGCCCGCACCGAGCCGCTGCGCGACCCAGTCGGCGCGGGCGATGCGATAGAGGACGTGCCGGTGCAGCGGATGCTCCGGCGCCAGGCGGGGATGCCCGAAATCGCCGTCCGCGCGCATGCCGAGCTTCTCCATCAGCCGCCAGGAGGGCTCGTTCGCCGGCACGGTGAAGGCGACGATCTCCGCGAGGCCGAGCGGCCCGAAGCCGGCGGCAAGCGACAGGCGCGCGGCTTCCTCCGCATAGCCCTGGCGCCAATGGGCTGCGGCGAGGCGCCAGCCGATCTCGACCGCGGGCGTGAAGCGCGCCGCGAAGGGCACGCGCATCAGGCCACAGAAGCCGATCGCGCCCGGTTCGGCGTGCCGCTCCAGCGCCCAGAAGCAGAAGCCGTGCTCGGCGTCATGCGCCATCAGGCGGCCGAGCGCCGCGTCGCTTTCCGCCCGCGAGAGCGTCGCCGGGAAATGGCGCATCACGGCGGGGTCAGCGCAGAGCGCGGCGAGGGCCGGGGCATCGTCCGCGCGCCAGGGGCGGAGACGGAGGCGGGGTCCGTTCAGGATCATGCGCGCGATCTGGCCCGCCCCGGCCGCCGAGGCCAGCCCCTTCCGGCCCGGCGCCTCGGGCCCTAGGGTCCGCCCCCGAACCCGGGAGAGGAAAGCCATGCCCGACGACGCACTGCCCATGGCCAAGGGGAAGGGCCTGGCGCTTTCACCCGGCGCGCTGGCCGGCATCAAGGTGATCGACCTGACGCGCGTGCTCGGCGGCCCCTACTGCACCATGGTGCTGTCGGACCACGGCGCCGAGGTGATCAAGCTGGAGCCGCCGCAGGGCGACGAGGTGCGCGACTGGGGCCCGCCCTTCGATACCGCCGGTGACGCCAGCTATTTCATCGGCGTCAACCGCAACAAGCGCTCCATCGGCCTCGACCTGTCGAAGCCCGAGGGCAAGCAGGTGCTGCTGCGCCTGCTCGAAGGCGCCGACGTGCTGATCGAGAATTTCAAGCCGGGCTCCATGGAGAAATGGGGGCTGGGCTACGAGCAGGTGTTGAAGGCGCGCTTCCCGGCGCTGGTGCATTGCCGCGTCTCCGGCTTCGGGGCCGACGGGCCGGATGGCGGCTTCCCGGGCTACGACGCCGTGCTGCAGGCGATGACCGGCCTCATGTCGATCAACGGCACCGGCGACAGCGGGCCGACGCGGCTCGGCAACCCCATCGTCGACATCGCCACGGGCCTGTTCAGCGCCATCGGGATCCTGATGGCGCTGCAGGAGCGGACGCGGTCGGGCCAGGGCCAGTACCTGGATATGACGCTGCACGACTGCGGCATGGCGCTGCTGCATCCGCATGCGGCGAACTACTTCCTCTCCGGCAAGCGGCCCGTGGCCACAGGCAACCCGCACCCGAACCTCGCGCCCTATTCGAAGTTCAGGACCAGGACCTGCGAGATCTTCGTCGCCGCCGGCAACGACCCGGCGTTCAAGAAGTTCTGCGAGTTCCTCGGCATGCCGGAGATGGCGAAGGATCCCCGCTTCGCCACCAACGGCGCCCGCGTGACCAACCGCGACGCGCTGACCGCGGTGCTGGAGGCGCGCTTCGCCGAGGAGGACGGGCACGACCTGACCCGGCGCATGCTGCAGGCGGGGCTCCCCGCCGGGCCGGTGCGCCATGTCGACGAGGCGATGGCCGCGCCGCACACGCTGCACCGGGAGATGGTGACGGAACTCGACGGCTACCGGGGCCTCGGCACGCCGATCAAGATGTCCCGCACCCCGGGCGGCACGCGCGCCGCGCCGCCGCGATTCGCTGAGCATACGGAGGAGGTGCTGGCCCGCCACGGATTCGCCGCGGAGGAGATCGCGGCGTTGCGGGAGGCCGGCGTGCTGGTGGGCGAGCGCCGGAAGTAGGCGGGACTATCGATACCGCGCCGCGGCGGCCGGCACCGTCGCCCGCCGTCGCGGCGCATCCGGGGCACGCGCGGAGGCGGCTGTGCCCTCCGTTCCAGGTCCGGCGCGGAAGGGCTTGCATCCACGCCGCATTCCCCCCTTTCATGGCGCTCCAAGAAAGCAACCGGCCGCGTCGGTACCACGGACGCGGTCAGGGACTGGGGAGGCCGCATGGCAGCACTGGCTGCAAAGCCCGCATGGCGCGGGCGTGTTCCTGGCGTCGCGGGCGATCCGCCGCGCCCGGGGCGGGGCTGATCCCGCCCCATGCCCCTTCTCGAAGTCCGTGATGTCGTCGTCCGCTTCGGCGGCGTGACCGCCGTGGGCGGCGTCTCCTTCGACGTCGACGAACGCCAGATCTGCGGCCTGATCGGCCCGAACGGCGCCGGCAAGACCACCATGTTCAACTGCATCAGCGGCATCTACCGCCCGAACGAGGGCACGCTGCGCTTCGCGGGTCAGGAGACCACGCAGCTGCCGCGGCACCGCATGATCGAGCTCGGCATCGGCCGCACCTTCCAGAACCTGGCCTTGTTCCGCTCCATGACCGTGCGGGACAACGTCATGGCGGGTGCGCACAGCTCCGGCCACAGCGGCTTCATCGCCAATGCGCTGCGCCTGCCCGCCGCACGGCGGGAGGAGGAGCAGGCGGCAGCCCGGGCGGAGGAGCTGCTGAGCCTGCTCGACCTGCAGCGTGTCGCCGACGTCCCCGTCGCCGCCCTGCCCTTCGGCTGGCAGAAGCGCGTCGAGATGGCGCGCGCGTTGATCAGCCGGCCCAAGCTTCTCCTGCTCGACGAGCCCGCGGGCGGGCTGAACCACGAGGAGGTGG
This sequence comes from Acetobacteraceae bacterium, assembly GCA_027489135.1. GTDB lineage: Bacteria > Pseudomonadota > Alphaproteobacteria > Acetobacterales > Acetobacteraceae > JAIEOP01. The sequence continues at coordinate 69 of JAIYAI010000829.1, read as the reverse complement.
ACGCGCTGGCGACCCTGCTGCGCGAGGTCCGGCAGAGCTTCGACCTCTCCATCCTGCTGGTCGAGCATC
>JAIYAI010000143.1 GCA_027489135.1 Acetobacteraceae bacterium | reverse complement strand
TGCTGGAAGGCGCCCGGCAGTTCGGCGTCTCCCGCAGCGCCGCGCTGCGGGTCGCCGGCGCCATCGAGATGGTGCACGCCTATTCGCTGGTGCATGACGACCTGCCGGCGATGGACGACGACGATCTCCGCCGCGGCAAGCCCACCGTGCACAAGGCCTTCGACGAGGCGACCGCCATCCTCGCCGGCGACTCGCTGCAGTGCCACGCCTTCACCGTGCTGGCCGAGGAGGACACGCACAGCGACCCCGGCGTGCGGTCCGAGCTGGTGCGCTGCCTGTCGAAGGCTGCGGGGCCGCGCGGCATGTGTGGTGGCCAGATGCTCGACATGCTGGCCGAGGAGAGCGGCGAGACGATGGACGAGATCGCCATCGGCCGCCTGCAGACCATGAAGACGGGCCGGCTGATCGAGTTCTCGGCCGAGGCCGGGGCCATCCTCGGCAAGGCGCCGTCCTCGCAGCGCCATGCCCTCGTGCTCTATGGCCGCGACCTGGGCGCGGCCTTCCAGATCGCCGACGACCTGCTGGACGCCACCGCCACCGCCGAGGAAGTCGGCAAGGCGACGGGCAAGGATGCGGGCGCCGGCAAGGCCACCCTGGTCGGGCTGCTGGGCGTCGAGCGCGCCCGGTTGCAGGCGGAACGCCTGGTCGCCCAGGCCAAGGGTCATCTCGACAGCTTCGGCGACAAGGCGGACCTGCTGCGCCTGTTGGCCGATTTCGTGATCGCGCGGAGAAGTTGATGTCCGGTTCCCCTATCGCCCCGCCGGCCACCCCGCTGCTCGACCGGGTCAAGGTCCCGGCGGACATGCGGAACTACTCCGGGGAGCAGCTCAGGCAGCTCGCCGACGAGGTGCGGGCCGAGACCATCCACGCGGTCAGCCAGACCGGCGGGCATCTCGGCGCCTCGCTCGGCGTCGTCGAGCTCACCGTCGCGGTCCATGCGGTCTTCGACACGCCGCGCGACCGGTTGATCTGGGACGTCGGCCACCAGGCCTATCCGCACAAGATCCTGACGGGGCGGCGCGACCGGATCCGCACTTTGCGCCAAGGCGGCGGCCTATCCGGCTTCACCAAGCGCAGCGAGAGCGAGTACGACCCCTTCGGCGCGGCGCATTCCAGCACCTCGATCTCCGCCGGGCTCGGCATGGCGGTGGCGTCCGGGCTGAAGGGCGAGCCCGACCGGCACGTTATCGCCGTGATCGGCGACGGGTCGATGAGCGCGGGCATGGCCTACGAGGCCATGAACAATGCCGGCGCGTCGAAGGCGAAGCTGATCGTCATCCTCAACGACAACGACATGTCGATCGCGCCGCCCGTCGGCGCGATGAGCGCCTATCTCTCGCGCCTCATCTCATCGCGCCCCTTCATCTCGATCCGCGACATGATGGGCAAGCTGGCGAAGCTGTTCCCGGGCCCGATCGAGCGGGCGGCCAAGCGCGCCGACGAATACGCGCGCGGCCTGCTGACCGGGGGGACGCTGTTCGAGGAGATGGGCTTCTACTACGTCGGGCCGATCGACGGGCACGACATGGACCACCTGCTGCCGGTGCTGCGCAATCTGCGCGACACGGAGCTGAACGGCCCGATCCTGCTGCATGTCGTGACGCAGAAGGGCAAGGGCTACGCCCCCGCCGAAGCCAGCGCCGACAAGTACCACGGCGTGCAGAAGTTCAACGTCATCACGGGCGAGCAGCAGAAGGCCCCGCCGGGCCCGCCTGCCTACCAGAAGGTCTTCGCCACGGCGCTGATCGCCGAGGCCGAGGAGGATGACCGCATCGTCGCGGTGAACGCCGCGATGCCGTCGGGCACCAGCCTCGACATGTTCGCCAAGCGCTTCCCGAAGCGCTGCTTCGACGTCGGCATCGCCGAGCAGCACGCGGTCACCTTCGCCGCCGGCATGGCGACCGAGGGGATGAAGCCCTTCTGCGCCATCTACTCGACCTTCCTGCAGCGCGGCTACGACCAGCTCGTGCACGACGTGGTGCTGCAGTCATTGCCGGTGCGCTTCGCCATGGACCGCGCCGGCCTGGTCGGCGCCGATGGCGCGACGCATGCCGGCAGCTTCGACATCGCCTATCTCGGCTGCCTCCCCGGCATCGTGCTGATGGCGGCGGCGGACGAGGTGGAGCTGATGCACATGGTCGCCACGGCGACCGCGCTCGACGACCGCCCCACCGCCTTCCGCTACCCGCGCGGCGAGGGGCTGGGCCTCGAACTGCCGAAGCGCGGCACGCCGCTGGAACTGGGCAAGGGCCGCGTGATCCGGGAGGGCACCTCGGTCGCCATCCTCTCCTACGGCGCGCGTTTGCAGGAGTGTTTGAAGGCGGCGGACGAGCTGGCGACCTTCGGCCTCTCGACCACCGTCGCCGATGCGCGCTTCGCCAAGCCGATCGACGCCGACCTGGTCGAACGCCTGGCGCGCGAGCACGCGGTGCTGATCACCATCGAGGAAGGCTCGATGTGCGGCTTCGGCAGCATCGTGATGCAGCACCTGGCCTGGAAGGGGCTGCTCGACAACGGGCTGAAGATCCGGCCGATGTGCCTGCCGGACAAGCTGATCGACCACGACGCGCCGAAGAAGCAGTACGACGTCGCGCGGCTGAACGCGCCGCATATCGTGGAGACGGCGCTGGCCGCGCTCGGCCGCGAGGCGATGGCGCAGCCGGCGCGAGCTTAACCTCTCTCCCTCCCCCGCCAGCGGGGGAGGGCCGGGGTGGGGGTGGCCGTGCCACCCGATTCCAGGCCACCATCCTGACCTCCCCCCGCCAGCGGGGGGAGGAACGCGCTACCCCCGAGCCTCCGCGAAGCTGACGGCCTGCCCCACCGGGGCACCGACCAGCGCGTCATCCCGCATCACCGTCCGCCCGCGGACGATGGTGCCCACCGGCCAGCCCGTGCAGACCTGCCCCGCGAAGGGCGTCCACCCACAGGGCGAGACGATCCAGCTCTCCTCGATCATCCGCTGCCGCTTCAGGTCCACGAGCGTGAAGTCGGCGTCGTAGCCCGCCGCCAGCCTTCCCTTGCCGGTCACGCCATAGACCCGCGCCGGGCCGGCGCACATCAGGTCCACCAGCCTGCTGATCGAGAGCCTGCCGCTGGTCACATGGTCCAGCATCAGCGGCACGATGGTCTGCACGCCGGTCAGCCCCGCCGCGCCATCCGGCCAGGGGCGCTCCTTCGCGGCGCGGCTGTGCGGGGCGTGGTCCGACCCCACCACATCCACCGTGCCGTCGCGCACCGCCGCCCAGGCCGCATCCAGGTGCCGCTGGTCGCGGATCGGCGGGTTCATCACCGCATAGCCGCCGAGCCGGTCATAGGCCTCGTCGGTCTGGGTCAGGTGGTTCAGCAGCACCTCCACCGTGCAGACGTCGCGGTAGTCCTTGAGGAAGACCAGTTCCTCGGCGGTGCTGACGTGCAGGATATGCGCGGGGCGCCCCGTCTTGCGCGCCAGCGCCATCAGCCGCTGCGTGCCTAGCATGGCGCATTCCACGTCGCGCCAGACCATGTGGTTGCGGTGCGGCATGCCGGAGGTGAACATCGGCTTCCTCTCCTGCAGGCGATACTCGTCCTCGGAGTGGTAGCAGATGCGCCGGCGGCCGCTGCGCATCACGGCTTCCAGGCTGGCATCGTCCTCGACCAGCAGGTCGCCGGTGGAGGAGCCCGCAAAGACCTTCACCGCGCAGACATTGGGCTGCAGTTCCAGCGACGCGAGTTCGGCGATGTTCTTCTTCGACGCGCCGACATAAAGGCCAACATCGCACCAGGCGCGGCCTGCGAGATATCCGCGCTTCCAGTCGAGCCGCTCCCGGTCCGTGATGGACGGCGCGGTATTCGGCATGTCGAAGACGGCCGCCAGGCCGCCGAGCGCCGCGGCCTTGGTGCCCGTCTCCAGCGTCTCCACCGCCGGGTCGCCGGGGTCGCGCAGATGCACATGCGCGTCGATCAGCCCGGGCAGGACATGCAGGTTGCGACAGTCGATCACCTCGGCCGCCTCGGCATGGCGCAGGTCGCCGAGCGTCGCGATCTTCCCATCCCGCACGCCGACATCGGTATGCTCCACGCCCCAGGGCAGGACGCAGGCGCCGCCGCGCAGGATCAGGTCGTAGCGGTCGGGCATAGGGCGTCTCCTCTGTGAACCGGCGCAGGCCCTACCTATACTCCGCTTCGTCATGCCCGACACCGCCCGGCTCTACGACCGCGACTGGTACGCCTGGACCCAGGACCAGGCCGCCCGGCTGCGCGCCTGGCCCGAGCACCTCCGCCCCAACGGCCTGGACGTGGAGCACCTGGCGGAGGAGGTGGAGGACATGGGCGGATCCCAGCGTCGCGCGGTGCAGTCCCATCTCCGGCTGATCGCCCTGCATCTTCTCAAGCTCGAATTCCACCCGGAGCAGTCCTACCGCGCGCACTGGATCGGGGAGATCGCGGCATTCCGCGACACGCTCTCGACCGAGTTGCGGGATAGCCCGTCGCTGCGGGCCCGCTGCCCGGAGCTCTATCCCGACGCCTGGGCCAAAGCACGAAGGGCCTTGCTACGCGAACTTGCCGAAGCTGCGCCGGAAAGGCACCGGGCCATCGCGGACCTGCTGTCGGCGGAGGAGCCACCGCACTACGACCTCGCGTGCATCCTGGACGAGGACTGGTACCCCAGCCCCCCCGCCTAACCCCTGCCCAGCGCCGCGAAGACATCCCCCTCCGCTGGCAGCCCCTCGACATGCCGGCGGTGCCAGAGCGCGTAGAACAGCAGGTGCCATGCGGCGAAGGCGCGATGCTTCTCCCGCGCATGGCGGAACAGCGCCGCGACGCGATCGGGGCGCGCGATCTCCGCGACGCCGGGCTGCGCAGCCACCAGGGGGCCGAGCCTTTCGCCCACCGCCTCGATCCAGGCGCCGATCGGCACGGTGAAGCCCTGCTTCGGGCGAAAGGGCTCGCTCGCCGGCAGGTGCCTGGCCAGCCATTGCCGCAGCAGCCACTTGCCGCTGTGGCCCTGCACCTTCAGCGCGTCCGGCAGGCGGTAGCAGGCCTCGGCGATCCCCTGGTCCAGCAGCGGGGTGCGTCCCTCCACCGCATGCGCCATCAGGCAACGGTCGAGCTTGATCAGCAGGTCATTGGGCAGCCAGTCCGCGACATCCAGCGCCTGCGCCGCCATCAGCCGCGTCCGGCCCGGCTGTTCCGCAGCGCTCTCCGCCGCCGCGATGCCGTCGCGCCAGCCGGCCAGCAGCGACGGCTCGCGCAGCACCTCGCCGAGCCGGTCGAAGGCGCCATGCGCACGCGGACGCTTGCCGCCGAGCCACCAGGGCCGCATCGCCGCGCGGTAGCGGCCGTAGCCGCCCAGGATCTCGTCGCCGCCCTCCCCGGAGAGCACGACCTTCACCTCCTCCCGTGCGCGGCGCGCCAGGAACCAGGTGGGGATGATGGCGTAGTCGGCGGCGGGGTCGTCCATGCAGCCGACGATCTCCGGCAGGTGCCGCCAGACCATCTCCTGCGTCACAGCGACCGTCGCGTGCTTGGCCCCGGCGGCGCGGGCGACGTGGGCGGCCTGCTCGCGCTCATCCGCCGCGCCGGGGATGTCGAAGCCGGCGGTGAAGGCCAGCACGGGTCGGTCGTTCAGCCGCGCCATCATCGCCAGCACCGCGGCGCTGTCCGTGCCGCCCGAGAGGAACATGCCATAGGGCACGTCGCTGCGCTGGTGCAGCGCCACGCTCTCCTCCAGCGCCGCGTCGAAGCGGGCGAGCGCGGCCTCGGCGTCGATCGCCTCCGGCCCGCCCGCGGGCAGGGCGGCGATGCGGCGGCGGTCCGCGATGGCGCCGTCGGCGATGGCGATGGTCTCGCCGGGCAGGACGCGGGTGATGCCCTCGAAGATCGTGGCGGCGCCGGTGGTGAACTGGCTCTGCAGCAGTTCCGCCCGCGCCTCGGCGCGCACGCGGGGCTGGACCAGGCCTGCGGCGACCAGCGCCTGGGGCTCCGAGGCGAAGGCGATGCCGCCCGGGATTTCCGCCAGGTAGAGCGGCTTGATGCCGAAGCGGTCGCGCGCCACCACCACCTGGCGCGTGCCGGGATCATGCAACGCCAGCGCGTACATGCCGCGCAGCGCGCCTGCGAAGCCGATGCCGTCGCGGCGGAACAGGTGCAGCGGCGGCTCGCAGTCGCTGCCCGTCGCGCACACCAGGCGGTGGTCCTCGCGCAGTTCGCGATAGTTGTAGACCTCGCCATTGCCGACCAGCGCCGTCGCCCCGGCAAACAGCGGCTGGTCCCCGGTGGCGAGGTCGATGATGGCGAGGCGCGTATGCGCCAGCGCCACCGATCCCGCGACATGATGCCCGCCGCCATCCGGCCCGCGATGCGCCAGCGCGCGGGTCAGCGCCTCCAGCACCGCCCGCGCCGGTTCCTCCCCCTTGCGCAGCGCGAGGCCGGCAATGCCGCACATCAGGCCGGCTCCGGCACGGGTGCGACGGCGCGGAGGAATTCCTGCCAGCGGCGCAGCACCGGGCCTTCCGCATGCGCGCGCTCGAATTCCGCGCGGCCGGCGGCGGCGAGGGTCGCGGCCCGGCCGGGGTCGGCCAGCAGCCCGGCGATGGCGGCGGCCAGCGCGGCGGGGTCCTCCTTCGGCACCAGCAGGCCGGTGACGCCGTCGGCGATCAGTTTCGTCGGCCCCTGCGCCGCGGCGGCGACCACGGGCTTCGAGGCCGACCAGGCCTCCAGCACCACGTTGCCGAGCGGCTCATGCCGGGACGGGCAGACCAGGATGTCGCAGGCCGCCAGCAGCGCGCCGGTATCCTCCCGCCAGCCGAGAAAGGCGACGCGCCCGGCGACGCCAAGCTCCCCGGCCAGGCGGAGCAGGGCCTCACGCTCCGGCCCCTCGCCGGCGATGGCCAGCGTCACGTCGGGCAGCAGCGGCATGGCGCGCAACAGCACGTCGAAGGCCTTGTTCGGATGCAGGCGGCCGAGCGCGAGAAGGCGCGGACGTGCAGGCAGCACGGCCGGCGCGACGCCGGCGAAATCCTGCGCGAAATTCGGCAGGTGATGCGCGCGCTCCGCCGGCCAGCCCTCGCGCACGATCCAGTCGCGGATGTCGCGGGTATTGCCGACGATGTGGTCGCAGGCGCGGTAGTGCTTCAGGTCGTAGTAGCCGCCCATGCGCCCGACGAGACGCCAGCGCACCCCGGGCCGACGCCGCGCCTGGCAGGCATACCCGCTGGCGCGGTTCATCCAGGACATCACCACATCCGGCGCGAACGCATCGAGCGTCGCGGCCAGGCGCCGCCCGGTGACGAAATCGAGGCGATGGCCGAAGGGCAGTTCGACAGGATCGATCCCTGAGGCGCGCAGCCGCGCCGTGCGCCCGGCATCGCGGCGCGTCACGGCCAGCACGGTCTCGCCCACGCCCGCCAGCGCCGGGACGAGGCGTTCGAAGAAGGCCTCGGCGCCGCCCAGCGCCGCGCTGCCCATGACCTGGGCTATGCGCATGGGGCAATCCTCATCGGTACCGCTCCGGCTCCAGCTTCGCCTTCAGGTAGGCGAGCAGCGGGAAGCTTGCGGTACACAAGGCGAGCAGCACGCCCCAGCCGCCCTCCCGGTAGCCCTTGCGGGAGACGTAGGACTTGAAGCCCCGCGTGACGAAGCGCCGCAGGTTCGACGCCAACGAGCCCACCTTGCCGCTGGCCAGCAGGTCCGCGGCCTTGGCCGAGGAATAGCGATCCAGCCGCCGCAGCATGTCGGAGATGTCGCGGTCGACGTAGTGCGCCAGGGCACCGCGGCTCAGGCGCGGCCCTTCCTCGCCGGTCCAGTCGAGCCCGGGATGCACCCGCTGCTCCCGCCACCGCTTCGCCCCGCGCCGGAACAGCCGCGGCACGGCGGAGGTGCCGAAGCTGCCGGCCCAGCCGTATCGCACGAGGCGATCCCCGATGTAGTTGTCGACCGGCACCAGGTGCCAGGCGTGGCCCGAGGCGGCGATGACCTCCCGGATCTCCTCGGCCAAAGCGGGCTCGACGATCTCGTCGGCGTCGACCTCGAGGATCCAGTCGCCGGTGCAGGCGGCGATGCCGGTGTTGCGGCGCGCCCCTTCCAGCTCCCAGGCGCCCTCGATCACCGTGGCGCCATGGGCGCGGGCGATGGCGGCGCTGGCATCGGTGGTGCGGTCCAGCACGACGACGATCTCGTCGGCGAAGGCGAGCGCGGCGAGGCAGGCGGGCAGCCGGGCTTCCTCGTTGCGGGCGACGACCAGTGTCGAAAGACGGGGCGTGGACAGGCGGGTCATGCGGGCACCCCGGCGGCCAGCAGGCGTTCGGCGGCGGCGAGCACCGGCCCCACCTCAAGCGCCGGCATGCTGTCGAGGTCGGGCGAGCCGGGTGCCACCACATGCGCCGCGCGGGCCCCGACCGGCGCGTATTCCAGCACGCGGGACGGGCCGAAGAGGCCGAGCGTCGGCGTACCCGTCGCGGCCGCCAGATGCATCAGGCCGCTGTCGTTGCCGATGAAGAATGCGCTGCGCGCCAGCACGGCCGCTGCCTCCGGCAGCGCGAGGCTGCCCACCAGGTCCACCGCACGCTCGCCCAGCGCGTCCAGCACCGGCGCGGCCATTGCCGCTTCCTGCGCACCGGGACCACCCAGGATCGCGGCCCGCGCCCCTGGCAGCGGCCCGTCGGGCGCCGTCAGCGCGCGGAACACGGCGACGAAGCGCCCCGGCGGCCAGACCTTGCGGTCCCAGTTCGCGGTGGGGCCGAGGGCGATCCAGGGCCCCGGGCCCGGCATCAACGCGGCAGCGCGGGCCGCATCCTCCGGCGCGAACCACGCCACCGGCAGCGGCGGCGGATCGAGCCCCAGCAGCGCGCCCAACTGCTTCACCCGCGGCTCCGGATGCCGCCCGCCCTTTGCCACCACCCGCCGCTGCGCCAGCACGAGCCAGGAGAAGGCGGAAGCTCGGAGATCGACCACCAGGTCCCAGCGATGGCCCGCCGTCGCCCGCCAGAGATCCAGCCAATGCGCGCGCCAGGGGCGCTTCGCGAGGACGATGGTGCAGTCGCGGCGGGGCATGCGCGCGAAGACGCCCTCGGCGGCGGGGCCGCAGGCGATGGTGAAGCGGGCTTCGGGATGGGCGCGGATCAGGTGGTCCAGCAGCCCCGTCGAGAGCACCGCATCGCCGATCCGTGTCGCCGTGATGAACAGGACGCGCACGAAGCGCCTGTAGCACGTGCGGGCCGGCAATCCATCCGCCCAGGCTTGCGCAGCGACCACGACCGGACCACCTGCCAGGGATGCCGATCGCCATCCTTCCCGACCGGTCCGTCCTGGAGATCTCCGGGGAGGACCGGGTGAGCTTCCTGCAGGGGCTCGTCTCCAACGACGTCGCCGCGGCAGCGCCGGGACACGCCGTCTGGGCCGCGTTCCTGACGCCGCAGGGCAAGTGGCTGGCGGATTTCTTCATCCTGGCCGAGGGCGAGCGGCTGCTGCTCGACGTGGTGCGCGACCAGGCGGCGATGCTGCTGCAGAGGCTGTCGCGCTTCCGGCTGCGGTCGAAGGTGGCGCTGCGCGAGGCCGCGTTCGTCGTGCAGGCCGGCTGGGGCGGGGCGCCGCTGCCCGGGGGGATCGCCGCACCGGATCCGCGGCTGCCGGATGCCGGCTGGCGGGCGCTGTCGCCCACGCCCCCGCCCGGGGCGGACGCGACCGCCGAGGACTACGACCGGCATCGCCTGGCGCTCGGCCTGCCCGACGGTGTGCGGGACCTGGAGGCCGAGGCCTCCGTCCTGTTGGAGGCCGGGTTCGACGAACTGAACGGCGTCTCCTGGACCAAGGGCTGCTACATGGGCCAGGAGCTGACGGCCCGGACCAAGTATCGCGGCCTGGTGAAGCGGCGTCTGGTGCCGGTGCGCATCGCCGGCGCGGCCCCCGTCCGCGGTACCCCGGTGCTGGACGCCACCGGCACGCAGGTGGGGGAGATCCGGTCGGGCCGCGAGGGCCTCGCCATCGCGCAGCTTCGGCTGGACGCGATCGAGAGCGGCACGGCGCTGACCGCGGACGGAGCGGCGGTGACGCCCGAGATCCCGTCCTGGATGCGGCTCGGGACCAAGGCTGCGCCGTGAGCGGCGACCACGGCGCCGACCCGCATGGGCCGGGCGTGCGGGTGCCGCCGCCGGTGATGGTGGGCGGCATCGTGCTGTTGGGCTGGGTGCTGTCGCTGGCGGTTCCGGCGCGGCTCGGGCCGCCGCTGGTGCCGCTGGGCAACACGCTGATCTTCGCCGCGCTGATGCTGATCGGCTGGGCGGCGATCGTGATGGTGCGCGCCGGCGTGGACCCGCGGCCGGACAAACCGGACGCGACGCTGCTGGAGGCCGGGCCGTTCCGGCACAGCCGCAACCCGATCTACCTCGGCTTCCTGGTGGTCGCGGCGGGCTTCGCGCTGCGCGTCGGCGACCTCTGGTGCTGGCTGGCCGTCGCGGCCAGTTTCGCAGTGCTGGAAAAGCTGGTGATCGCGAAGGAGGAAGCCTATCTCACGGCGCGGTTCGGGGCCGCCTATGCGGGGTATCGGGCGCGCGTCCGGCGCTGGGTGTAGCGGCCTGACGAAGGTCGGCCTGCCGCATCGAGAAGCTGATGGCCTTGATGATCTTCGGGCGGGGAAGGATCAGGCGGGTCTGGGAGCCGGCGTCATGCGGCTCAGCTTCGCATCAGCGCCCGCACATGCGCCGCCGTGCTTGAGGCGAGCGCGTCGAGGTCGTAGCCGCCCTCCAGTAGGCTGACGACCCTGCCGCCGCAGCGCGCCTCCGCGATGCCGCAGAGGGATGCGGTCAGCCAGGCGAAGTCGGCCTCCCGTACCCGAAGCTGGGCGAGCGGGTCGCGCGCATGGGCGTCGAAGCCGGCGGAGATGACGATCAGGTCGGGGTCGAAGCGGTCGATCGCGGGCAGCAGCGCGACCTCCCAGGCCTCGCGGAAGGCGGTGCCGTCGCTGCCGGCGCGCAGGCCGATGTTGAAGACGTTGCCGACGCCGCGCTCCATCGGGTCGCCGGTGCCGGGGTACAGCGGCATCTGGTGGGTGGAGGCATACAGGATGGTGGCGTCCTGCTCGACGCAGGCCTGGCTGCCATTGCCGTGGTGCACGTCGAAATCGATGATCGCCACGCGGGCGGCGCCGTGCTCGGCCTGGGCGTGGCGGGCGGCGACCACGGCGTTCGAGAAGAAGCAGAAGCCCATGGGCCGGGTGGGTTCGGCGTGGTGGCCGGGCGGGCGGGTGGCGCAGAAGGCGCGGCGGACTTCGCCGCCCATCACCGCGTCCACCGCCGCGACGGCGGCGCCGGCGGCCCGCAGCGCGGCCTCGGCGCTGCCGTGGTTCATGGCGGTGTCGGCGTCGAGCTGGACGCTCTCGCCCTCGGGCGGGCGGATGGAGAGGATGGCGTCGACGTAGTTGCGCGGGTGCACGCGGCAGAGCTGTTCGACGGTGGCCTCGGGGGCCGCGGTCTCGCGGATCAGGTCGGCGAAGTCCTCGCTGTCGAGCGCCTTCAGCACCGCGCGCAGGCGGTCGGGGCATTCCGGGTGGAACTCGCCCATGTCGTGGGTGAGGCAGGCGCGGTGCGTCAGCAGGAGAACACTCATGCCGCAGGCGCCCCGGCATCGGCGCGCTTGCGCAGTACGAAGCGGAAGACGCCGGCATCCTCGCCGAAGGCGAGAAGCGCGTGCCCCGTTTCCTGGCAGAAGGCGCGGAAGTCCTTCACGCTGGCGGGGTCGGTCGCCAGCACGGTCAGCTTTGCGCCGGCCTCGAGGCCGCGCAGCGCCTTGTTGGCCTTCAGCACGGGCAGCGGGCAGGTGAGACCCTGCACGTCGAGGACGGTCTCGCTCATGGCCGTCGATTCAGCACCCGGCGGTGCGGGCTGCAAGGGCGAGGCATTCCTTTCGCGGCGGCCGCGGTTCAGGATGGGCGGCGCATGACGCTCGATTCCATCCAGACGCTGGCCCTGGCCGCCGCCATCCTGATGCTGGGCCGGGTGCTCAACCGGGTGGTGCCCTTTCTCGCCCGCTACAACATCCCGGAGCCGATCACGGGCGGGCTGGCCTTCGCGGCGATCACGGCCGGGCTGCATCTGGGCGCCGGGATCGACATCACGGTGAACGGCACGCTGCGCGGGCCGCTGTTGCTGGCCTTCTTCACGACGGTCGGGCTGGGGGCGGACCTGACACGCCTGAAGCAGGGCGGGCCGACGCTGGTGCTGTTCCTCTGCTGCGTGGTGCCGTTCCTGGCGGTGCAGAACGCGGCCGGCGTTGGGCTGGCGATGGCGCTGGACCAGCACCCGCTGGTCGGGCTGCTGGGCGGGTCTGTCACGCTGGTCGGCGGGCACGGCACGGGGGCGGCCTATGCGCAGATCTTCACGGAGACGCACAACCTGGTGGGTGCCGCGGGCATGGCGCTGGCGGCGGCGACCTGCGGGCTGATCCTGGGCGGCGTGGTGGGCGGGCCGGTCGCGCAATTCCTGCTGCGGCGCCGGGCGCCGGTCGAGTTTGCGGCGCCCACCCAGGACCAGCCCGCTGCCGCGCCGGCGGAGGCGCCGACCACGGAGAGCGTGCTCGTCACCTTCACCCTGATCGTCTTCTGCCTGATCGTCGGCGGCGCGCTCGCGGAACTCGCCCGGGGCGCACCGATCGCGCTGCCGGATTTCCTCTGGTGCCTCTTCGCCGGCATCGCGGTGCGCAACGCGCTGGCGCCGCTGCTGCGGGTGAAGCTGTCGGATCCCTCGATCGACCTGCTCGGGTCGATGGCGCTGGCGCTGTTCCTGGCAATGACCATGGCGACGCTGAAGCTGTGGGAACTGGCGACGCTGGCCGCGCCGCTGCTGGCGATCATCGCCTGCCAAGTGGTGGTCGCTATGCTCTTCGCGGTGCTGGTGGTCTACCGGGTGATGGGGCGCAGCTACGAGGCGGCGGTGATGACGGCGGGCTTCCTCGGCTTCTCCATGGGCGCGACGGCGACGGCCATCGCCAACATGCAGGCGGTGTCGGGCCGCTACGGCCCGGCGCCGATCGCCTTCCTGGTGGTGCCGCTGACCGGGGCCTTCTTCATCGACATCGCCAACGCGCTCGTGCTGACCGGCGTGCTGACCCTGCCGGTCTTCGGCGAATGATCCGCGCGGTCCTCGCCCTGCTGCTGGTCCTCGCCACGGCGCTGCCGGCGCGGGCGCAGAGTGCGGCGGAGTTGCAGGCCATCGTCGCAGCCCGCCTCGGCGGGGCAGGCGGCCCGGATCTCTTCGCCGTCGAGCGCTTTCGTGCCATGGGCGGCGCGGTGGATGCCGAGACCGGGGGCCGCGTCGCCTATTTCTCCGCCCGGGTGCGGCTGACGCGGGACCATGATTTCGGCGCCTGGCAGGGGGAGACGCTGCAGGCGCTGGCTGTCGCGTTGGGCGCCGGCCCGCGCGGCATCCGCGGCGCGAAGCCGGGC
>JAIYAI010000408.1 GCA_027489135.1 Acetobacteraceae bacterium | reverse complement strand
GACCAGCCCGACCAGCACGAACAGCGCGAAGGACGCCGCCAGCGCCGCCATCAGCCCGAGCGCCTGGGGCTGCGTCCGCGTCACCCAGATGGCCAGCATCAGCACCATCGCCGAGACCATCGAGGCGAGCGGCAGCACCGCCAGCGTGGCGCCCTCCGGGATCACCCCCACTGCCGCCACCGCCGCCGCGCGCACCGGCAGCAGGTTGGCGAAGACGCCGAGCGCCGTCAGCGGGTCCGGCCGGGGCAGGAAAGCCAGGCCGTTATCGGCATCGCCGGCGATACGCAGCGCCGCGAGCACGCAGGGCAGCGCCACCGCCGCCGCGATCCCACCCGCCGCGATCACCGGCGGCAGCGTCGTCCGGTCCAGCCGCCGCTCCGCCAGCAACACTGCCCCGGCATAGGCGAAGAGCGCCGCGGCGGCGAAGGCGCCGGTGGTGTGCAGCCACATCATCCCGCCGGCCGCGAGGCCGAACGCGGCGGCCCAGGCCCAGCGCCGCGTCGGGCCCGCCGCCACCAGGCGCTGCGCCGCCAGCAGGCCGCAGCAGAACACCAGGAACAGCAGCGGATAGACCCGCGCCTCCTGCCCATGCACGACGTGCCAGGTCGCCACCGCCAGCAGCAGCGCCGCGCGCCGCGCCGCCACCCGCCCGAAGGCACGCAGGCAGAAGGCATGCAGCGGCACGATCGCCGCGACGCCGAGCAGCACGGAGGGCAGCCGCAGCGCGGCGGTGCCGTCCCCCGCCACCGCGACCCACAGCTTCATCAGCGCGTAGTAGGTCGGCGGCGTCGGCTCGACGCGGGCGAGCGGGCCGGTGAGGTCGGACCAGGAGAGCGTGGCGAAGACCGCCGTCGCTGCCTCGTCGCCCCAGAGCGGCCAGGCGGCCAGCAGAGTCGCCCGCATCACCAGCGCGAGACCAAGGGCAAGCAGCAGGTCGCCCCGGGGCGAGGCCCAGAGCGAGACCCATGGCCCCGCGCCCCGCGCGGCATCGGCCATGGCCTAGCCCAGCAGCAGCCGGCGCAGCTTGCGCACCGCGCTGTCGGGCGTGGTGAAGACGGGCCGTCTGGTCGCCGCCTCCACCGCCGGCGCCGCGCGCGCCAGGCTGAACTGCGCCAGGGCGATCACGTCGCAGTCCCGCAGCGCCATCGACGCCTCCGCCGCCAGGCGGTCATGCGTGGCGGTGTCGCCGGCATCCATCGCCGCCAGCGCGCCCTCCGCGCAGGCCGGCACGATCTCCACATCCGCGGGAAACTCGGGCGGCATGCTCTCGAGCGTCGGCTGGAAGGTCGCCAGCAGGCCGATGCGGGGCTTGCGGTTCGACCCGGCGATCGCCCGCGCCGCGGTGCAGGCTTCCTCGATCATCGCCTCGTTCGGCTTCAGGACCGGCTTCGGCGCCTGCTCCCCGGCCACGGCCTCGATGCACGGGCCGAAGGCGGAGCAGGTGAACAGGATGCCGTCCGCCCCCGTGCCCATGGCATAGCGCGACAGGGTCAGGAACCGCTCCGTCATGCCGGGCGTCAGCGTGCCCTCCCGTGCGAGATCGGCGGAGAGGCTGTCGTCCAGCAGGTTCATCAGCCGCGCCTCCGGCCAGGCGCGCCGGAAGGCGGCCTCGATCGGCGGCGGCGAGTGGCGCAGGGCGTGGATCAGGGCGATGCGCATGGAGGAATCACCATTCTCGTGGATTTCCAGGGATTTGCCCGTCGCGCCGGACAAATCCGCCCCCCGCCTTGCCGCTACTGGACCGTCCCGCAGCGCTTCAGGGGCGAGAGGAAGTCGCGGCAATTCGGGAAGACGATCTCGTTCTGATCGCGCCGCTCGATCACCAGCGCGTTCGGGTCGCCCTCGCAGCCGAAGCCCGAATCGGGCGCGGCGCGGCCGCCGAAGGCCCCGCCGATGGGCGGCGCCGGCACCAGCCGGAACTGCAGGCCGCCGGTCGGGGTCGGCCCCACCGTCTCGATCAGCCGCTGACGATAGGCGACGTCCAGCACGGAGGCGCGCATCACCACGTCGCGCAGGATGATGACGGTGGCATTGGCGTAGCAGGTCGCCGGGTCGAGGTCCCCCGCCGGAAACAGCCCGCCGGTCCAGACGCCGAAGGCCCAGGCATGCGGCGGGCCGGCGATCGGCGGCGCCTGCTGCGCCCGGGCATCGGGGGCGCCGAGGAGCGTCAGGGCGAGCGCCAGCAGACCGATCCCGTGGCGCATGCGCACTCTCTCCCGCCGGTGGTGATTCGTCATGCCCGCCTATTAGGGCAGAAGCGCGCGCGGCCAAACCCGCCACCGGGCCGTGGGGCAGGGGCGCCATCCGGGCAGCCACCCGCCGTGGGGCAAGGGCACCATCCAGGCCGCCACCCGCCGTGGGACAGGGGCACCATCCAGGCAGCCACCCGCCGGGGGGCGGCGGCGGCGGTCAGGCCGCCGCCAGCACCGGCTTCGGCTTCGGCCCGTCGCGCACCGGCAGGTGCACCAGCGCAGCGAAGGCGGCGGCGGCGATGGCGATGCTCCACATCAGGTCGTAGCTGCCGGTGCGGTCGAAGATCAGCCCGGCCAGGAACACCCCGGTGAAGCCGCCGATCTGGTGGCCGAGGAAGATGATGCCGAAGATCGTCGCCAGCCAGCGCGTGCCGAAGTTGCGGGCGGCGAGCGCGATGGTGGGCGGCACGGTGGACAGCCAGAAGATCCCCATCAGCGCGGCGAAGACCAGCACCGTCGTGGTGGTCTTCTCGGCGAAGAGGAACCAGGTCATGAGCACGCCCCGCGTGGCGTAGATCGTCACGAGAAGCTCCCGCCGCTTCCAGCGCGTGGTCAGCTCGCCCGAGAGCAGCGATCCGGCGATGTTGAACAGGCCGATCAGGCTGATCGCACCCGCGCCCACCGCCACCGGCAGGTGGCAGGAGGCGACGAAGGCCGGCATGTGCACGCTCATGAAGCTGACATGCAGGCCGCAGACGAAGAAGCCGAAGAAGAGGCACCAGAAGGTCGGCGTCGCCAGCGCCTCCTTCAGCGCCTGCGTCGCGGTGCGCTCGTCCTGCGGCCCGGCCTGGGGGGCGGCGGGATTGTCGTTCAGCGGCAGGGCCAGCGGGATCATCAGCAGCGAGGCGGCGGCGACCAACAGGAGCGCCGCCTGCCAGCCGAAGCCGTTGATGGCGAGCTGGACCACGGGCACGACGAGGAACTGCCCGAAGGAGGACCCGGCGGTGCCGAGCCCGGTGGCACGGCCGCGCTTCTCCTCCGGCAGGAGGCGGGTGAGGGAGGCGATGATGATCGGCATGCCGGCGGCCGAGACCGCGATGCCCATCATGACGCCGGCGAAGAAGGTGAAGAGGCCGAGGCTGGCCGTCAGTGCCATCCCGGCGATGGCGAGGGCCTGGATCAGCGCGCCGAGGATGATCACCTTGCGCCCGCCGATGCGGTCCGCGACCTGGCCCCAGAGCGGCTGGGTGGCGCCGTTCAGCAGCACCTGCAGCGCAATCGCGAAGGCGAAGCCTGAGGCGGTCCAGGCGTGCTCGGCCGTCATCGGGGCGAGGAACAGGCCCGAACTGTTGCGCAGCCCCATGGCGAGGGCGGCGCACAGCACGGCGCAGGCGATCAGCGCGCCGACGCCGATGGCAGGAGAGGCGACGGCCGGTCGGGACATGGAGCTGCTTTCGGGCATGGGCGTGCAGCCTCGCATCCGCGGGTGCGGTGCAACAAGACGCACGATTGCATAGTGCAAGTGAGGAGCCATGCGCCCGCTGCGGGGCATGGTCCCTATCCATGTGCCGCATGGCGGACATGGTACGGGCGGTGGCAGGCGGAGGGTTGCCTAATCGTTCCGAATTGTCAACGGAAATCCACCCCTGCGGTTACCCCCCGTCGCTCGCCCTTCCCCGTCGCTAGCCCCGCGTCGGCGCGATGTATTTCCAGGGCGCCGTCTCCTTCGTGATGTCGGTCATCACCTCGATCAGGCAGGGGCTGTTGGCGGCCAGCGCCTCCTTCAGCGCCGACCGCAGCCCGATCGCGTCGGTGCAGCGCCAGGAGGGCACGCCGAAGGCCTTGGCATAGGTCTGGAAGTCGGGGTTGGTGAGCTCGGAGCCCGAATGCCGGCCGTCGAACATCCGCACCTGGTCGCGCATGACGTTGCCATAGGCGGAGTTGTTGAAGACCACGGTCACCAGGTTGATGCCGAAGCGCACGGCGGTGGCGAGGTCGGCGCCGCCGAAGAGGAAGCCGCCATCGCCGGTCACCGCCACCACGGCGCGGTCCGGATGCGCGACCTTCACGCCGAGCGCGGTCGGGAAGCCGGCGCCGAGCGTGCCGGAGAAGCCCGAGGTGATGAAGCTGCGCGGCGTGTGGATCGGCAGCCCGAACCAGGAGACGTAGCCGACCTGCGTCATCTCGTCGCAGAAGATACCGTCCTCCGGCAGCACCTCGCGGATCGCCTCGATGTAGGAAAGCTGGGGCTGGACTTCCTGGATCTCCGCGGCCGTCTCGGCCTTGGCGCGGGCGATGGCGGCGGCACGGATGGGGTCGTCCTTCCGCTTCACCTGGGCGGCCAGCGCGCGGGCGGCGTCGGCGCTGTCGGCGACGATGCCGAGATCGACGGCGAGGCGCCGCATCTCCGCCGGGTCGATGTCGATGCGGGCGATCTTCAGGCCGGCGGGTGGCGCGCCCCAGCGGGCGGTCGGCACGTCGAGGCGGGTGCCGAAGGCGACGATCAGGTCGGTCTGCGGCCAGAGCTTGTAGGCCGAGGCGATCGACATCGCGAGGGGATGGCGGTCGTCCAGCACGCCCTTGCCGCCGCGGAAGGAGACGACGGGGGTACCGGTCTTCTCGGCCAGCGCGCGGATCTCCGCCGCGGCATCGAGGGCGCCGCCGCCGACCCAGATCAGCGGCGCCTTCGCCGCGTCCAGCATGGCCGCCAGCTTCGCGATCCGCTCCGGGTCAGGGACGGGGTTGGCGTGCGGGGCGAGCGGCGCGAGCGGCGTGATCTCGGCCTGCGCGGGCAACTGGTCGAGCGGGATCTCGAGCGCGACGGGGCTGCGGCGGCCCGACATCATCTCCTGGAAGGCGCGGGCGACCTTGAGCGGCGCCTCGGTCGGGTGCTCGATGCGGTCGGCATGCTTCAGCAGCGTGCGCAGCGTGGCGAGCTGGTCGGGCAGTTCGTGCAGCGCGCCGCGCAGCTTGCCGATCATGTTGGACGGCACCTGGCCGGTCAGGCAGAGCACCGGCGCATTGACGCCCCAGGCGGTGGCGAGCGCGGCGGTGGTGTTCAGCACGCCGGGTCCGGGGACCACCGAATAGACCGCGGGCTTGCCGGTGGCGCAGGCATAGCCGAGCGCCATGTAGGCCGTGGTCTGCTCGTGCCTGGCATTGATGACGCGGATACGGTTGGCGTTGCGCGCCAGCGCGTCGAAGAGGCCGTACATCTGCACGCCGGGCAGGCCGAAGAGCGTGTCGATGCCGTGGCGGAGCAGGCTGTCGACGATCGCGTCGCCGCCGGTCATGCGTGGCATGGTCTGGTTTCCCCCGAGTGTCCGGGGGAAGCCTAGGCCGGCGGGCGCGCGCGGGAAACCGCCCTCAGTCGCGCCAGGGATGCTGCGCCCAGAGCGCCTTGAAGCCGGCATCCATGCGCTTGAGTTCGGCCATGTAGTCGTCCGGGCCCAGGTAGCGCAGCGGCAGCAGCAACTGCGTCGCGCCGGCCACGAATTCCGGATCCTGCAGCGTCTGCCGCGCGACGGCGGCGAGGCGGTCCAGGATCGGCCGCGGCACGCCCGCCGGCGCGGCGAGGCCGCGCATCGAGCCATCGATCAGGTCGAAGCCCTGCTCCCGGAAGGTTGGAATGTCGGGTGCGCCTTCCCAGCGCTGCGGCGCCATGACGCCGAGGGCGCGAAGCTGGCCCTGGCGCGCATCGCCGACACCTTCCCCCACATTGGCGACGCCGAGGTCGATCTGGCCCGAGATCGCGCCCATGCGCACCGGCGCGCCGCCGGCGAAGGGGATGTGCAGGAATTTCGTGCCCGTCAGCCGCTCCAGCGCCAGCATCGCCAGATGGTCGTCGGAGCCGATGCCGGAGGTGCCGTAGCTGATCGTGCCGGGCTTCGCCTTCGCCGCGGTGACGAGGTCGGAGACGTTCTTGAAGGGGCTGGCGGGGCGGACCCAGATGCAGCCCGGATCGTCGACGATATTGGCGATGGGGGCGAAGTCATCCAGGCGGAAGCGCGCATTGGGTCGCTCGATCGGGATGGTCTGGATGGTCGGGGTGTTGATGAAGCCGATGATGTGGCCGTCGGGGCGGGCGCGGGCGAGTTCGGTGAAGCCGATCTCCCCGGCGGCGCCGGGCCGGTTCACGACGACGATCGAGGCGCCGAGGATGCGCTCCATCACCTTGGCCAGCAGCCGGGCGGCGACATCGGTGCCGCCACCGGCGGGGAAGGCGACGATCATGGAAATGGGGCGCTCGGGCCAGGGCGCCTGGGCACGGGCCGGAAGGGCGGCGAGGGCGGGCGCGGCGAGCAGCAGGTGGCGACGGTGGAGCATGGCGGTGGTGCCTCCCGGGCGGTTGGCGCCTCTGGCGCAGCCGCGATTCACCACGGCGCGCGGGGCGGGGCAAGCCGCCTGCGATGCCGGCTTGTGGTGGCGGCCCGGCATGCGATGCTCGACGGATCAGCGTGCGAGGGGAAAGACGATGCGCAGCCTGATCTCCGCGGCCATGCTCGGCCTGGCCGGGATGCTGTTCTCCGGGCCGGCGCAGGCCGGCCCGACCCTCGACGCCATCAAGGCGCGCGGCCATGTCCGCTGCGGCGTCTCAACCGGCGTCGCAGGCATGTCCCAGCCCGACAGCCAGGGCACCTGGCGCGGCTTCGACGCCGATATCTGCCGCGCCGTCGCCGCCGCGCTCTTCGCCGATGCGGAGAAGGTGCGCTTCATCCCCACCACCGCGCAGAACCGCTTCACCGCGCTGCAATCGGGCGAGGTCGACATGCTGACCCGCACCACCGCGCTGACGCTCGCGCGCGACAGCCAGCTCGGCATGACCATCACCGTCGCGCATTTCTACACGGGCCAGGGCGTGCTGGTGCGGCGCAGCGCCAACATCGCCCGCGCCGAGCAGCTGGACGGCGCGACCTTCTGTGCCACCCAGGGCAGCGAGATCGAGCGCAACCTGGTGGACTGGGCGAAGCAGAAGAACCTGCGCATCACCACCATCCCCTTCGACACGCCGCCGACCATCCTGCAGGCCTTCCTCGCCGGGCGCTGCGACGCGATCAGCAACGACATGATCAACCTCTCGGCCAACCGTGCCGCCGCACCCGATCCGAACGCGCTGGTCCTGCTGCCCGACATCATCTTCAAGGAGCCGCACGGCGTGCTGGTGCGCAACGGTGACGCCGAATGGGCGGCGCTGACGCGCTGGGCGGTCTTCGCGCTGATCCAGGCGGAGGAGCTCGGCCTGACCCAGGGCAATGTCGCGCAGATCCGCGCCTCCACCCAGGACCCGAAGATCCGCCGCTTCCTCGGCCTGACGGAGAATGTCGGCACCGGCTGGGGCCTGCCCGCGTCCTGGGCCTTCGAGGTGGTGCGCCAGGTCGGCAATTACGGGGAGGTCTTCCAGCGCGGCCCCGGCGGGACGCTTGGGATGGAGCGCGGGCAGAACCGCATCTGGACGGAGGGCGGGCTGCTGATGAGCTGGCTCTGGCAGTAGCTGGGCGTTGAAGCACGCATCATCTGATGCCGTTATCCGTGCCGGAAGGAGAGCTGCCGTGCGCACCACCGTCGCCCTGGACGACATGCTGCTGGACCGCGCCCGTGACCTCTCCGGCACGCGGGAAACGGCGGCCCTGCTGCGGGAGGCCCTGACCGCGCTGATCGAGCGGGAGAGCGCGCGGCGCCTGGCGCGCCTCGGCGGCAGCGCGCCGGAGCTGCCCGAGATCCCCCGGCGCCGTCCGGACGACGCGCCCGGGTGATCCTGGCCGACACCTCGGTCTGAATCGGGCATTTCCACTTCGGGGATCCGGTGCTGGCCGGGCTGCTCGGGCGCGGCCAGGTCCTCGGGCATGATGTCGTCACCGACGAACTCGCCTGCGGGATGATCCCCCAGCGGGGCGAGACCCTCCGCCTGCTCGCGGGCCTTCCCCAGGCGCAGGTCGCCTTCCATGCGGAGGTGCTGCGCATCATCGATCTGCATGACGTCGCCGGCGCGGGCATCGGCTATGTCGATGCGCATCTGCTCGCGGCGACTCTGCTGACGCAGGATGCGCGGCTGTGGACCAGGGACCGCCGCCTGGCCGCCGTCGCGCAGCGTCTGGGTGTCGGCTGGGCGCCGCCGGCTGGGGCCTGACCCAACGAAAAAGGGCCGACGGTCACCCGCCGGCCCCATCAGCGGCGACGCGCGACGCCTCAGTCGGCGGCGAGCGCCATCCGGCTGCCGTTCAGCTTCGTCATGACGTGGTCCTCCACCGCGTCGGCGACCCGGTCGGTCTCCTCCGGGGTGAAGACATGGCCGGCGGCAGGCATGGTGCGGTAGTCGATGCTGATGCCCTTCTGGGTGTTCAGCTTGTCGACCAGCTTGCGCACGCTGGCCTCCGGCACGAGCTCGTCGGCCTCGCCGTGCAGCATCAGGCCGTTGCAGGGGCAGGGAGCGAGGAAGCCGAAGTCGTAGTGGCTGGCGGGCGCGGCGATGGAGACGAAGCCGCCCATCTCCGGCCGGCGCATCAGCACCTGCATGCCGACATAGGCGCCGAAGGAATAGCCCGCGACCCAAAGGGAGGTCGCGCCCGGGTTCACCGCCTGGAGGAAGTCGAGGGCGGAGCAGGCATCAGCGATTTCGCCGATGCCGCCGTCATAGCGGCCCTGGCTCTTGCCGACGCCGCGGAAGTTGAAGCGAAGGGTGGAGAAGCCGAGCGCCTGGAAGCGCTGATAGAGGGTGTAGACCACCCGGTTGTTCATGGTTCCGCCATGCAGCGGGTGGGGGTGGAGCAGGAGGACGACGGGCGCGCCCGGCGCCTTGGCATGATGGTAGCGACCTTCGAGCCGACCGTCGGGGCCGGCGAACATGACCTCAGGCATCGTCCCTCGGTTCCAAATCCTGAATGGCCGCGCACGTCCGATCTGCCGAGGGGGGCACCCGTCGCCGGGCATCGCCGCCAATGGACCACTCGGCAGGCCAAGCGTGCGCAGACGCTTGGTGGGGAAACCCTGACCTGGCTGCGAATCCCATCGGCGTCCTCCACCGCCACCGAGCCGCCCGCCACGCCGACCCGCGGTGTCCCAGCGCTCCGTCCCTCCGACAATGGTTGACCGCTGGGGTCGGGCTCTCTAGCCTCGGCCCAGGGCAAACAGGCGGATGGATGGCGCGATCCTCCTCGGGTGCCTCGGGCAGGCTCCCTGACCCCGAGGCGGCTGGAATATAGGCAGTTTGCGTCAAGGTTCATAACGGAATCACGGGCCGGTCATCAGGTTTTTGGGCACTCGACCGACGCAGGCACTTGCCGGGTTGAGTGACTTGGGGAGAGCTTCAACCGTGCGTTTATCCACACGCGGTCGCTATGCCGTGATGGCGATGGTGGAGCTCGCTGCACGCCAGCGCGGTGGTGCCTGCGACACCGGGCGCGAGCGGCCGGTCAGCCTCGCTGAGATCGCCCAGGCCCAGCAACTCTCCCTTGCCTACCTCGAACAGCTGTTCGGCAATCTCCGCCGCGGCGGCCTCGTCGCGTCGGCCCGCGGGCCGGGTGGCGGCTACCGCCTCGGCCGGCCGCCGCAGGAGATCGCGGTGGCGGACATCGTGAACGCGGTCGACGAGCCGATTCGGGCCACCCGCTGCGAGGAGGGCTCGCCCGGCTGCCTCGCCGGCGAACGCTGCCTGACCCACGACCTCTGGGCCGAACTCGGCGAGCATATCCGCCTGTTCCTGACCAGCGTGACCCTGGCCGATATCGTCGCGGGCGGCATGGCGGGCCGCGCCACGGCCCCCTTGGGGCCCCGTCCGGTGCTGTCCGAGGCGGCGCAGTGACGCCGACGGCTTCGGCCGGACCGCTCTACCTCGACGCCAATGCCACCGAGCCGCTGCGGCCCGCGGCGCGGGCGGCGGCGCTCGCCGCGCTCGAGGCCGGGGGTAACCCCTCCTCGGTCCACGCCGCCGGCCGCGCCGCCCGCCGTATCCTCGAGGCGGCGCGGGAGGTGCTGGCCGCCCGCTTCGGCGCCCGGCCGCAGGACGTGGTGCTGACCGCCGGCGGCACGGAGGCCAACGCCATCGCCATCCGCGCGCTGGCCGCCGGCCGCCGGGTGCTGGTGGGGGAGACGGAGCATCCGGCAGTGCTCGCCGCCGCCGGGCCGGAGGCGGTCCGCATCCCGGTGCATGACGACGGCACCGTGAATTTGCGCGTGCTGGAGGGGCTGATGGCGGAGCGTCCCGCCCTGGTCTGCCTGATGGCCGCCAACAATGAGACGGGCGTGCTGCATCCTTGGGCAGAGGTCGCCGATCTCTGCCGAAAGCATGGCGGGTACTGGCACATGGACGCGGTGCAGGCGGCCGGGCGGGTGCCGCTGGACCTGCGGGCCTCCGGCGCCGACAGCCTTGCCATCTCCGGCCACAAGCTGGGCGGGCCGATGGGCGCAGGCGCGCTGCTGCTGCGCCCGGGGCTGGAGGTCGCGCCGCTGATCGCCGGCGGCGGGCAGGAACGCGGCCGCCGCGGCGGCACGGAGCCCTTGCCCGCGATCGCCGGCATGGCGGCGGCAGCGGAGGTGGCGCATGCGGCGACGCTCGCCACGCTGCGCGATGCGATCGAGGCCGGGGTGCGGGCGCTGGCGCCGGAGGCGGTGATCGCCGGCGCCGCGGCGCCGCGGCTGCCGAACACCAGCCTGGTCATCCTGCCGGGCGTGGCGGCGGAGACGCAGGTGATCGCGCTCGATCTCGCGGGCGTGCAGGTCTCGGCCGGGGCGGCCTGCTCCTCGGGGAAGGTCGGGCGCAGCCATGTGCTGGCGGCGATGGGGCTGGAGGCGGGCATCCGCGTCTCCCTGCCCTGGGACGCGGGCCCGGATGCGCCGGCGCGGTTCCTGGCGGCCTGGGGGGCGATGCGGGAGAGGTTGGCGCGGCGGGCGGCCTAACGTAAGGGGGGCGAGGGAACTCGCCCCCCTTACCAACCCCCCACTCCTTTTTTTGGCAGTTGGAGTGTGGGGCAAAGGGCGGTGGAGAGGTCGGGCTATTTCTTGCCGTCCCACGTGACCTTTACCGTGAACTCGGCCTCACCCTCCCCGGATACCACCCAGAGGTCGCACTGCCCGGTGAGCTTCGCCTTGAACTCCATCTCGATGGATTCGGGCCGCTTCGGGATCGCACTCACCGCCGCATCCAGCATGCGGAACAGGTCGGCCAGCGATGCCAGCCCTTTGCCGAAGGCATCCGCGCTGGCCTTGGCGATCTGGTCGCCGACGCCGACCTCGGAGAGACCTACACCGTCGCCGCCGCTACCCCCCAGGTAGAGCGTGCGGCCTTCTCCCAATTCCACTTGCAGACGCGCAGGCATGCGGCTCTCCTTGTTACGATGATCGAAGGCGCATTGGTTTACATCCTGTCCGCGATGCCGCCGAACGCTTTCGCCGGGTGCGGCACGGTGATCGAGGGCGGCCTGATCGCCACCTGCCGGCACGTCTGGCGGGATGCGCTGCACGGCGCGCCAGAGGGAACCGCACCGCTGGTCGAATTCCCCCGCGCGCCACAAGCATCGCGACGCCATCCCGTCATCCTTGCCGAGGATTGCGAAGGGGATGAGCAGCCGCCTGACCTCGTGCTGCTCCGCCCCGCCATGCTCCCGCATGGCACACCAGTCCTGCAACTTGCCTTTGAGAAGGCGTTGGAGACCGGCGCCGCCGCCAGCCGTGCCCGCATCCGCCGCGACGCGGGTTGGATTGAGGCAACGGTCCAAGGTCACCTCGATCCCGCGTTGGATGCCGACGGGCGGCGGCAGTTCACCGGTGAGAATCGGCAAGGGTACTGGTTCGTCCGGGGCTCCAGCGGTTCGCCGGTATTCTGCCGTGGCGGTCAGCAGCTTGCCGGCATCCTCAGCCTTGCCGAACTCGGGGCGAACGAGGGCAAGAGCCCGTTGCAGGAAGCCTTCGCCGTACCGGCCACCACCATTCGCCGCTACTATGATCGTCTGGCCGCGCGGCTCATCGCAGACCGCCAAGCCGAGCAGATGCGTGCCCAGCAAGCGATGCGCGAGGCAATGGCACGGGCGCACGGCATCGACCCGGAGGCCCTTCGGCCAATCTTCGAGCATCTCGCCCAACAGGACTGCACGCCGTGGGAAATGCATGCACGCGCCGAGGAGGCCATCGCCGCCATGCTGGAGCGTGCGGCGCGCCCCGCCACCCCGACCAACGACGGCGCCGACATCGCCGCCGCGATCGACGCGGCCCGCGCGAAGTTGGGCCGCCTCGACAGCGCAAGGGCGCTGGCCGGCCTCGCCGACAAGATGGCGCAGGAGGAGGCGGCACGCCGCCAGCGCCTGGCGCCGCTGCTGCGCGAGACCGCAGACATCCAGCGCCTCACCTACGACCACGCTGCCGCAGCGGCGACCTTGGGCCAACTGACCGCGCTCGACCCGGATGATGTCTGGGCCTGGATCGACCTCGGCGATCTGCACGTGACCATCGGCAACCTCGCCGAGGCGCACGTCGCCTTCGCCCAGGCGATCGCCGCCGCTGAACGCCAGGCCCCCGATGGCCGGGACGTCGCCGCCGCGCGGG
>JAIYAI010000290.1 GCA_027489135.1 Acetobacteraceae bacterium | reverse complement strand
CTGGGCCCGGCGCGCACGCTCCGCCTCCGCCGCGGCCTGGGCCTGGCGCGCACGTTCCGCCTCCGCCGCGGCCTGGGCCTGGCGCGCACGCTCTGCCTCCGCCACGGCCTGGGCCTGGCGCGCACGTTCCGCCTCTGCCGCGGCCTGAGCCTGGCGCGCACGTTCCGCCTCGGCAGCCGCCTGGCGCTGCCGTTCCGCCTCGGCAGCCTGCTGCCGGGCCGCCGTGTCAGACCCCGTGTCCGGCACCGTGCCAGGCTGGCGCGCCTGCGTGTCAGGCCCCGTGCCGGGCTGGCGCGGTTGCGTATCGGGCCCCGTGCCCGGTTGGCGCGCTTGCGTATCAGGCACCGTGCCCGGCTGGCGCGGTTCGGTACCGGCCGCCGCCTGCTGCTGGCGCGCGGCCTCCGTGGAGGCGGCCTCGCGTTGCTGCTGCTCCTGCGCAGCCTGGCGCTGCAGCCGCTCGGCCTCCTCGCGTGCGCGTTGCTCGGCCTCGCGGCGGATCTGCTCCTGGCGTTGCTGGGGCGTCTCCGGCGGTGGGCCGCCCTGACCAAGAAAGAGCCAGGCCGCCACCGCGGCCGCAGCGACCGCGCCACCACCGCCCAGGATCAGCCCGATCGGTGCCTTCTTCGCCGGTGCCCGGTGCTGGCTCGCGCCGGATACGGCAGGCGGCGTCGCAGGCGCGGGGGTCGGGCGCGGCGCCGCGGGCGCCCCATGCACCAGCGTCGCATCGGCATCGAGACCCGGTAGCGCCCCGCCGCCACCGAAGCCCTGCTCCGCCGCCGCGGCCGTCGGGCTCGCAGCCGCGCGGATCGCCTCGGCAAAGGCAGTGGCGCTGGCGAAGCGGTCCTCGGGCCGCTTGGCCAGCGCCTTCGCCACCACCGCATCGAAGGCCCGCGGCGCCGTCACCGAAAGCTGGGAGGGGGGCGGCGGCTCGGTATGCAGGGCCTTGTGCATCACCGCGGAGAAGCCGCCCTCGAAGGGCTTCTCGCCGGTGAGCAGCTGGTAGAGCATCACCCCGGCGGCCCAGATGTCAGCCCGGGCGTCCACCGTCTCCCCTCGGAGTTGCTCGGGCGCCATGTAGGACGGCGTCCCCATCACGGTGCCGACCTGCGTCATCGAGGAATTCTCGAGCCGCGCGATCCCGAAATCGGCCAGCTTCACCGCCCCGTCGGTGGTGAGCATGACGTTGCCGGGCTTGATGTCCCGATGCACCACGCCGCGGCCATGGCTGTAGGACAGCGCCGCCAGCACCTGGTCCATCACCCGGACGATCTCCGGGATGGCGAACCGCTCCTGCTTGTCGAGCCGCTGCTTGAGCGAGCCGCCCTCGACCAGCTCCATGACGATCCAGGCAGTCTCGGCATTCTCGCCGTAGTCGTAGACGCCGACGATATTGGGATGGCTCAGCCTGCCGGCCGCCTGGGCCTCCCGCCGGAAGCGGGCATGCGCCTCCTCGCCTTCCGGGTCACCGGGGGGCGGGCGCTTGACGATCTTGACCGCGACGCGTCGTTCGATGAGGCGGTCCATGGCGTCGTAGACGGTGCCCATGGCGCCCGCGCCGAGCGTGCCGCGGACCTCGTACTTCGCCTCGATTTCCTTCGGCAGCATCGGTGCCGCGCACTCCTCTGGCCCTCCGGCCCGCACAGGCTTCTAACGCAACCGCCCGCGCGCGTCGCCCCACTCGCTGCAACCGGATGCGGCCGGCGCGGGCCGCGGAAGAGGCATGCCCCGCGCTACAGGGTGCGGCCAACCGCCGAGGTGGCGGCGGAGACGCCGGACGTGGCGCGGCGGCCGTCGCCGATCAGCGCGAAGGGCGCCCAGTAGAAGGGATGGGCGAACTGCGCCGGCAGGCGCTGCCCTGCCTCCTCCAGGATGAGAAGCTGGGCGCCGCGCAGCGCCGCCGCGGTGCTCGCACCGGCCTGCTGGCGGCGCAGCGAATCGGCGACCGTCAGCGCGGCGGCCGCATCGTCCACCGCCCAGTGCGTCACCAGCAGCCCGCGCGCGCCGGTGTAGAAGAAGGCGCGCGCGAGGCCGGACAGCGCCTCGCCGCCGCCGGCACCGCCCGGCCCGCCGGTGTTGCAGGCCGATAGGATGATCAGGTCGGCATCGAGCTTCAGCGACAGCAACTCGCTCGCCTTGACGAAGGCGCTGTCGGCATTGGCGGCGCTTGGCGCGGTCGAGACCACGATGGACGGCTCGGCAAGGCAGGACAGCTCGCCCGGCAGCAGCGCATGCGTCGCCAGGTGGATGATGCGGGCCTGGCCGAGTTCCTGCGACTTCAGCGAGGCCGCTGTGAAGGCGGCGCCGAGCCGGACGTCCTGCGGCCGCCCGCCGGTCAGCTGCTGCGCGACCGTCACCTCGGCCCGGGTGCCGGGCAGCCGCACCAGCCCCTGCGCGACGCGCGCGTCCGCCGCGCAGCGATCGACGGGGAAGCTGCGGAGGAGCTGCTGCGGGCTCGGCGGGACGAAGTCGCCGAAGCCGATCCAGGGCAGCGGCGCGGTGGAGCCCGAGCCGGCGTTGCGCAGGGTCACCAGGGTCTGGGCAGAGGGGACGTGCTCGATGGCGTGGCGGCGGATCAGCCAGGGCGCGGCGGCGAGGTTGCCGGCATCCGCGGGGCCGGTCAGCAGCATGCCGAAGGGGATGCCGAGCAGCGGACCGTCGGGCACGACGATCAGGGTCTCGACGCCGTCCAGCACCGGGCGCGCAGCGCCGAGCACCGCGGCATAGAGGGTCTGCGCCGCCTGCGGCGTGAAATTGCCGGGGGCGCCCTGCGCGTTGACCGCGCCGGCCCGGATCTCGCCGACCAGGCGCGTGACATCGGCCTCGGGCAGATCGATGCGGCTGGCGGTGATCCGGCCGTCGCGCAACACGACCGTCCAGCCGTGACTGCGGCCAAGCAGGAACATCGCCAGTGCCTCGCTCGGCGCCATCACGCGCGCCGCGGCCTCCGCATCGACCGCGGAGAGCAGGAGCTGGCGGTAGCCGGGCGCGGCAGCGGCGACCTCGGCTTCCGCCTCGGCGCGCGCGGTCTGCGCGGCGGCGATGCGCTGGTCGAGATCGGGCCCGCCGGCGCCGGCATCACGCTCGGCGAAGAGGTCGCGCAGGCGCTGGTCCACGTCCTGCAGGCGGCGCACCGCCTCGCCCACCCGGCTGTCGCCGGCCGAGGCCGCGAGGCGGGCGCTGGCCTGCTGCACGAAGCGGGCTGTGCCGCTGCGCTGGGCAAGCTGCACGGCGCCGAACATCTCGGCTCGCAGTTCGGCGGCGCGAGCGGGATTGGCCCGGGCCTCGGCGTCCAGCGTGTCGAGGTAGGGGACGATGATGTGGACGGGCAGGCCGATCTGCCGGGCACGCAGGATGGCGGCGCCGGCACGGAAGCCCTCCAGCGCCTCGGCGCGGTTGCCGGCCTCGGCGCGGCGGGCGGCGGAGAGGAAGAGGGTGATCGCCTGCGGCCGCTCGCCTGGCGCGGCGATGGCGAAGCGGCGGGCCGCCGCCTCGAGCTGCCGCGCCTCGGCCTCCT
>JAIYAI010000333.1 GCA_027489135.1 Acetobacteraceae bacterium | reverse complement strand
GCCGCGTGATCGCCACTGCCGCTGCCATGATCGCCCCCTCCGTCACCAACGAACGAAGCGAATCACAGCCGCCGTGACCGGGGGAAGCCCCGTGAGTCACAACGGACCGCCGGGCGTATGACTGAACCAGTCGGACCGGATGTCTTTTCTTACCCGGACCGGCCATCGGCCGGTCCAAGGTCGCCAATCCGGCACGCCGCGGAGCCGCGCGAAACCAAGGCGTCGGATGCCGACGCCCGGCCTTGGCGGCCCGGCCCATCAGGCCTCGCCGTAGTGCACCCGCCGATACGGCCGGCTCACCACCGTGTCGTCCGTGTGCACGTCCCACAGCCCCGCCGTGTTCGCCGCCTGGTGCTCCGCGAACAGCCCCGGCATGCGCCCGAGCGCATTCACCGTCGTCCCCCGCACGCCGAACCCGTTCGCCACGCCGGCGAGATCCCCGCGGCCGTGGATCACCGTCTCCGGGCTCATGCCATGGGCGCGGAACTTGTGGATCTCGGCGCCGTAGCCGCCATCGTTGATCACCGCCATCAGCAGGCGCACGCCCTGGCGACGGATGGTCTCCAGCTCCTGGATGTGCATCAGGAGGGACCCGTCGCCCTCGATCAGCAGCACCTTGCCGTCGCCGCGCGCCGCCGCGACGCCGATCGCCGCCGGCAGGCCGTTGCCGATGGCGCCGAAGTCGCTGACCACGTGGTACTTCTCCGCCGCGCGGCCCTTCAGATGGGTCATGGCGATGCCGAAGTAGTGGCCGCCCCCGATCACTACGTCCCAGTCCTTCGGCACGATCGCATCGAGTTCTTCCATGGCACGGCGCGGATCGACGACCCCGTTGCCGATGGCGAATTCCTTGCGGTCCGGATGGTCCGTGGCGATGCGGTCCCGGATCGCTGGCGTGCGCAGCGCGCTCCGCGCGCCGACGCCGCGCTGGATCAGCCGGTTCGTCACGGCCTCGACGCCGGCCAGCGCATCGGCGCGGATGTGCAGGTCGGCGGTCTTCAGCCCCTGCCACAAGCCGCGCGGCGCGGTGTCGATCTGCACCGTGCGCGCGCCGGGGTAGAGGTAGCCGCTCTCGGTCGTATAGGCGCCGAGACCGACGCCGATGCCGATGACGAGGTCGCTCTCGGCGAACAGCTCCCGCGCGTAGTCGGAGGCATACGCGCCGGCGATGTCGAGCGCGAAGGGATTGCCGGTGAACAGCCCCTTGGCCTGCAGCGAGGTCGCCAGCAGCGCGCCCGCGGCCTCGCCCAGCGCCTCGATCGCCGCGCGGGCGCCGGACAGCTTCGCGCCGCGACCGGCGATGATCATCGGCCGCTCAGCCTCCGCGATCATGTCGCAGAGCTGGTCCACCAGCTTCGGATCGGGCGCGGGGCGCTGCGCCGCGGGCAGCCATTCGCTGCTCGGCGCGTAGTCCAGGAAGTGCGGCCAGGCCTGCTTCTGCAGGTCCATCGGGATGGACAGCACCACGGGGCGGCGCTCGAGCTGCGCCTGGTGGAAGGCCTCCCGCACGTTGTCGAGCGCGCGGTCCACCGTCTTCACCGGGATGTAGGCGGCGCCCGTCGCGGTCGCCAGCGGCGCCATGTCGATCTGCTGGATGTAGTAGGCGGCGCCGATCGGCGAATCGCCGGCGAAGACCACCATCGGCACGTTGGCGCGCGCGGCGATGGACAGGCCGGTCATGATCTGCGTGAAGCCCGGGCCGCAGGTGGTGCTGGCGACGCCGACCTTGCCGGTGGCGCGGGCATAGCCGTCCGCCATGGCGACGGCGCAGTGCTCGTGCCGGGCGTGGATCACGTTCATGCCGGGCAGGCGCGACATCGCCTCCGACCAGTACATGTTGGCGTCGCCCATCAGGGTGAAGAGCGTGTCCACCCCTTCCGCCTGGAAGGCGTGGGCGAGGGCGTCGGAGACCTGGGTTGTCTTGGCCATGATTATCGTTTCCTTCCGAAGAGCGATCCGAGCCAGGAGAGGAAGGCGCGCCAGAGCAGCGATGCGCCGCTGAGCTCGGCTGCCGGCGCGGGGGGGGGCGGTGTCGGGGGCGGCGGCGGTGCTGCCACCGCGGCTTCCGCGAGCGGCGCGGGCGCCGGCGCGGCGGCGCGGCGGTCCGCGACCAGCTTCGCCACGTTCGCCGCGAATTCCGTCAGCAGCGCGCGCGCCAGGTGCACGCCGCCGGCATTGGCGAAGGTCTCGAGCGGGCCGGAGACGTTGAAGCTGCCCTGCACGGTCAGCAGCGTGCCGTCGCCATCCGCGACCGCTTCCATCGTGCCCTTGGACAGCGCGCGCGAGGCGCCGCGCTGGTCGACGCCGCGGCCCTCGATGACGCAGCGATGCGCCGCGTCGTCGAAATCCAGCGTCGCCTCGCCGCGGAACACTGCCGCGGTCGGACCGAACTTCACCCGGATCGATCCGCGCCAGATGCCGTCGCCGGTGTCGGGCGCCAGTTGCGCGCCGGGGATGCAGGCAACCACGGCCTGCGGGTCGCGCAACAGCGGCCATAGTTCATCGAGCGGCGCCGCGATGCGCGTCTGTTCCGTAATGTCCATCGGGCTTCCGGCTGGGGACGAACCTGCGCGCCAGCCTGTGCGCTGGGGCGGGGGCTGGCAAGACCCCGCGCCTTGGGATCAGTTCAAGCGGTGCCGCAATTCCTCGGCCACGGTGCGCGTCCGCTCCGCCGCCTCGCCCTCCGGCTCCAGCTCCAGCGACTTGTCGAGGCATTGCAGCGCCGCGCCGATGCGGTCGAGCCGCCGGTTCATCAGCCCGGCCTCCCGCCACAGCACCGCATGGTCGGGGCAGAGCAGCAGCATGTCGTCGGTGCAGGCCAGCGCGCTCTCGATCGCGCCCGCGCGAAGCCGCCTGAGCTTGATGTTGTTCTGCAGCCGCAGCAGCACCTCGCGCCGCGACATCGGGCGCAGCAGGCCAGGGCGAAGCTCGGCCTTCTCGCCCTCCATGCGCTTGATCAGGGTGCGCAGGTCCGGCGCCGCCAGGCCCGATCCGCCAGCGAAGACATCAACCAGCGCCTGGCCGCGCCCGCCCTCCAGCGCGATCAGGAAATGCCCGGGAAAGTCCACCCCATGCGCGCCCCAGCCGGCGGCCTCCGCGGCATGCAGCCACAGGATCCCGAGCGCGACGGGCAGCCCCTGGCGTCGCTCGATCACCCGGATCAGGTTGGCATTCGCCAGGTCGTCATAGGTGCGCGCATCGCCGCTGAAGCCGAGGCGGCCATGCACGACGGAGGCGAGACGCGCGCGCCGGCGCTCCGGGTCGCCGTCATCGGCTTCCTTGTCGGCGACCGCGGCCTCCACCGCCAGCTTGGCCAGTACCGTCAGTTGCCCGCGTGCGCTCAGCCAGTCCGCATCCGGCGCGTCGATGCGCGCGAATTGCAGCGCCACGGCGGCGAGGTCGATCTCCGCATCCGGCAATTGTCCGGCGGCGGCCAGCGCGGCGCGGGCCTCGGCCTGGGG
>JAIYAI010000551.1 GCA_027489135.1 Acetobacteraceae bacterium | reverse complement strand
TGTTAACCTGCGCCGGGATGGTGATGGTCAGCGCCTGCGGCAGGATGACGAGGCGCATCGTCTGCCACCAGGTCAGCCCGATGCTGTCCGCGGCCTCGTACTGGCCGCGCGGCATCGCCTGCAGCCCTCCGCGCACCACCTCCGCCATGTAGGCCGCGGTGAAGTTGGTGTAGGCGACCAGCACGCGGGCCAGGCGGTCCAGCGTCACGCCTTCCGGCAGGAAGAGCGGCAGCATGATCGCCGCCATGAAGAGCAGGCTGATCAGCGGCACACCGCGCACGCATTCGATGACGGCGGTCGAGAACCAGCGCACCAGCGGCATCTCGCTCCGCCGTCCGAGCGCGAGGACGATCGCCAGCGGATAGCCCAGCGCCAGGCCGTAGACCGCGATGACTCCGGTGATGGTCAGCCCGCCCCAGAGCCGCGTGGCGACGGCGGGCAGGCCGGGGATGCCGCCGGCGAGCAGCAGCAGCATCACCGGCGCGGCAACGGCCGAGGCCAGGAGCAGGCGCTTGCCCCACCAGGCGCGGCGCGTCGTCGCCAGCGCCATGCCGATCAGGATCAGCAGCATCGTGGCGGGGCGCCAGCGCTCCTCGTAGGGGTAGAGGCCGAAGATGGAGAACCAAAATTTCTCCCGCACGAAGGCCCAGCAGGCGCCGCCGGCCTCCCGGCAGGCGCGGGCGTCGCCGGTCCAGGTGGCGCTGAACACCGCCCAGTCCAGCAGCGGCGGCAGCACGGTCCAGAGCAGCGCGAGGCAGCCCAGGGTGATCGCGATGTTCAGCGGCCCGTCGAGGCAGGCGCGCAGGAAGCCGAGCGCGCGGGTGCCGAGGGGAATGGCGGGGGCGGCCATGGCTCAGCGCTCCCGGATCTGGACGCTGCGGTTGTAGAGATTCATGCCCAACGAGGTGAGCAGGCTGATCCCCAGATAGACCGCCATGAAGATCGAGATCACCTCGATCGCCTGGCCGGTCTGGTTGATCGCGGTGTTGGAGATCGAGACGAGATCGGGGTAGCCGATGACCACCGCGAGCGAGGAGTTCTTTGTCAGGTTCAGGAACTGGCTGGTCAGCGGCGGGATGATGACGCGCAGCGCCTGCGGCAGGATGACGAGGCGCATGATCCGCCCCGGCGGCAGGCCCAGCGCTCGAGCTGCCTCCCACTGCCCCTTGTGCACAGACTGGATGCCGCTGCGCACGATCTCCGCGATGAAGGCGGCGGTGTAGAGCACGAGGCCGATCAGCAGGGCCGCGAATTCGGGCGACATCGCCATGCCGCCCTGGAAATTGAAGCCCGTCAGTTCGGGCCATTCGACCGTGGGCGCGCCGAAGACGGTGGCGGCGGAGAGCGGCATGCTGACGAGCATGACGAGGCCGACCAGCAGGGTGGACCGGCGTTCCCCCGTCGCCTGCTGGCGCGCCCTCTCCCGCCGCACCAGCACCCACCAGACCGCGAGCGCGAGCACGACGGCGCCGAGCAGCCCCCACATCGCCTGGTCGGCAACCAGCACCGGCAGCTTGAAGCCGCGCTGCGAGAGGAAGACGCCCGGCAGCGGCTCCAGCGCCATGCGAACGGGCGGCAGGCTGAGCACCACCGCCTGCCAGAAGACGAGCTGGATCACCAGCGGGGTATTGCGGATCACCTCGACATAGGCGCCGACCAGCCCGCGCAGCAGCGGGTTGGAGGAGAGCCGCATGATGCCAAGCGCGATGCCGAGGATGGCGGCCAGGATGCAGCCGATGATGGCGACGCGCAGCGTGTTCAGCACGCCGACCAGCAGCGCCCGGCCATAGGTATCGCCGGCCTGGTAGGGGATGAGCGATTCGCCGATCGGCATGCCGGCGTTGCGCTCGAGGAACCCGAAGCCGAGCTCGACCCCGCGCTTGGCCATGTTGGCCTGGGCATTGCCCCAAAGCCACCAGCCCAGGGCGACGACCACCGCCAGCAGCAGTGCCTGCCACAGCAGGCCGCGGCGCGGCAGGCGGAGGGGGCGGGACGGCGCGGGGCGCGGGCCCGCCCCGGCACCGGACAGCGCAAGGTCGCTCATCAGCTTGCCGCTCGGCCTTCTTCGGCTGGACGCGAGAAAGGGGGCGGGGCCGAGACCCCGCCCCCGGCTGGAGCCGAGGCGTTCAGCGCGCCGGCGGGGCGTAGAGCAGGCCGCCCTTGGTCCAGATGTTGTTCTGGCCGCGCTCGAGGCCGAGCGGCGTGTCGGCGCCGAGGTGACGCTCGAAGATCTCGCCGTAGTTGCCGAAGGCGGCGATGATCGTGCGCATGTATTGCGGGTTCGCCGCGCCGATGCTCTCGGCCATGTTGCCCTCGGCGCCGAGCAGGCGACGGATGCGCGGATCGGTCGCGGAGCCCGCGATCTGCGCGACATTGGCGCGGGTGATGCCCATCTCCTCCGCGTCGATCAGGCCGAAGACGGTCCAGGCGACGATGTTGGTCAGCTCCTCGTCGCCCTGCCGGACGACGGGGGAGAGCGGCTCCTTGCTGATGCGCTCGGGCAGGATGACGTGGTCGCGCGGATTGGTCAGCAGGGTGCGCTGCGCGGCAAGCGCGGCGAAGTCGTTGGTGAAGACGTCGCAGCGGCCGCTGTCATAGGCGCGGCGGAGCTCGTCGAGGTCGGCGATGACCACCGGGGTGAATCGCATGTTGGGCTGACGGAAGTAGTCGGCGAGGTTCATCTCGGTCGTCGTGCCGGGCTGCACGCAGACCGTCGCGCCGTTCAGGCCGCGGGCGTTCTGCACGCCGAGGCGGCGCGGGACCATCATCGACTAACCGTCGTAGAAGACTATGGCCGGGAAGTTGAAGCGGTTGACGTTGGAATCGCGCGTCAGCGTCCAGGTCGAGTTGTTCGAGAGGATGTCGACCTCGCCGGCCGCGAGCGCGGGGAAGCGGCTCTGGCTGGTGACGGGGACGAACTCGACCTTGTTGGGGTCGTTGAAGATGGTGATGGCGACGGCGCGGCAGATCTCGACGTTGAAGCCTTGCCAGCGGCCCTGGCTGTCCGGCACGCCGAAGCCCGGGTTGGACGGGCCCTGCACGCCGCAGCGGAGCGTGCCGCGCTGCTTGATGGCGTCGAGCGCGGCGCCGGCTTCGGCCGGCGTCGGCACGGAGAGGGAAATCACCGCGGCGGCGGCCGCGGCGATGGCGGTCAACCTGATCATCTGAAGCCCCTTTGTCTCCCGGCGGCCGGTTCGGCGGCCCGCGGCGCGAGATGGGAGACGGGGCTATTTCTTTCAAGATGGTAATTTTTGCTCCATATTTATGCAATGCCCGCCACGTTCCTGGGCATGTCCGCGCGTGTCGCGCGCCGGGGTGCCCGGTCCTGGACGGAGCCGACCCCGCCGCTACGATGCGCGGCGCCGATGCCTGCCAGGAGAAGCCCCCGATGCGCACCCTCTTCGTCGACGCCAATGATAGCCTCGCGGAGGTGACGGAGCGGCTGCTGCGCAAGGACGACCCGCCGGTCGGCATCAACCTCGACCCGGACATCACCTCGGCCGACCTGCCGAAGCTGCTCGCGGGGCATGCCATCGCCATCGACGACCACACCCAGTTCCCGGTTGAGGTGGTCAAGCAGTGCCCCGACCTGAAGCACATCGTCTTCCTCGGCACCGGCGCGCGCAGCTACATGGACCCCGATGCTCTGAAGGCCGAGTGCGGCGTCGAGGTGCACATCATCAAGGGCTATGGCGACACTGCGGTCGCCGAGCACGCCTTCGCGCTGATGTGGGACGCGGCGCGGCAGATCTCTGCCATGGACGCCGCGGTGCGCAAGGGCGACTGGCCACGCACGGTGGGGATGCAGCTGACCGGCAAGACGGTGGGGCTTATCGGCACCGGCGGCATCGGCGCGGAGATGGCGCGACTGTGCCTGGGGATCGGCATGAAGGTGCTGGCCTGGAACCGCTCGCCGAAGGCGATCCCGGGGGTGGAGTTCGTCAGCCTCGATCGGCTGCTGGCGGAGAGCGACGTCGTCTCCCTGCACCTGCTGCTGAGCGACGAGACGCGTGGGTTCCTCTCGGCGGCGCGCATCGCGCAGATGAAGAAGGGCGCGATCCTGGTGAACACGGCGCGCGGCGCGGTGGTGGACGAGGACGCGATGATGGCGGCGCTGAAGACC
>JAIYAI010000077.1 GCA_027489135.1 Acetobacteraceae bacterium | reverse complement strand
GGTGCTGAAGACCAAGGTCGGCAGCCTGTTCCTGACGAAGGAAGAATTCAGCCGCGCCTGGCCGTCGACGCTCCGCGGCACCGTCACCGGCTCCGTCCTCGGCATCCTGCCGGGCGGCGGCGCGGCGCTGGCCTCCTTCGGCTCCTACATGCTGGAATCCAAGGTCTCGAAGTACCGGCATGAATTCGGCACGGGTGCGATCGAGGGCGTGGCCGGTCCGGAGGCGGCGAACAACGCCGCCGCCCAGACCAGCTTCATCCCGCTGCTCACCCTCGGCATCCCGGCCAACGCGGTGATGGCGCTGATGGTCGGCGCGTTGATCATCCAGGGCATCCAGCCCGGCCCGCGCATGGTGGAAGCCCAGCCGGACCTGTTCTGGGGCCTGATCGCGTCGATGTGGATCGGCAACGTCATGCTGCTGGTCATCAACCTGCCGATGATCGGCATGTGGGTGAAGCTGCTGCAGGTGCCGTACAAGTACCTCTACCCGGCGATCCTCGCGTTCTGCTCGATCGGCGTCTACTCGCTGAACAACAACGTCTTCGACGTCTACATGACGGTGCTGTTCGCGGTGTTCGGCTACATGTGCAGCAAGCTGAAGATGGAGCCGGCGCCGCTGCTGATCGGCTTCGTCCTCGGCCCGATGATGGAGGAGCATCTCCGCCGCGCCATGCTGCTGTCGCGCGGCGACCCGATGGTGTTCCTGCAGCGCCCGATCAGCGCGACCATGCTGGGCATCGGCGCCGTCGCGCTGCTCGCCATGGCGCTGCCGAACCTGCGCAAGGGCAAGGAAGCGGCGATGGCGGGCTGAGCCTGCCATACCGCGAAGAAGCGAAGGGGCCGCGCCGGGACACCGGGGCGGCCCTTTCCTTTTGCGAGCACGCCATGCAGGCTTCGCGCTTCATCGCGCGGAGGGATCCATGGACCTGCAACTCACGGGCAAGGTGGCGCTCTTCACCGGCGCCTCGGTCGGCATCGGCCGCACCATCGCGCGGATGCTGGCGGCCGAAGGGTGCCGGCTGGCCATCCTCGCCCGCCGCCGTACCCTGCTGGAGGAACTGGCCGCGGAACTGCCCGCCACGGCCGATCCGCTGATCGTGGTTGAGGACATCACGGACGCCACCGCCGCACCCCGCATCCGCGACGCGGTCCTCGGCCGATTCGGGCGCTGCGACATCCTGGTGAACAATGCCGGCGGCAGCCGCCCCCAGCCCCCCGGCGAACTCGGCGAGGAGTCGGTCTGGCAGGAGGCGATGGACCTCAACTTCCACGCCGCCCGCCGCATCACCCATGCGCTCGTGCCGGCGATGCAGGCGCAGCAGTACGGGCGGATCATCAACCTGACCGGCCAGGACGAGCCCTGGAACGTCAACCCAGCCAATGCCCCGAACGGGGCCACGCATATCTGGGCCAAGGCCCTGTCCCGCCAGGTCGGACGCGACGGCATCACGGTGAACTCCATCCCGCCGGGCCGGATCCGCTCCGAGCAGATCGACCTGCGCGTGATGCGGACCGAGGAGGAACGCCGCGCCTGGGCGGAGAAGGAGGTCCCGGCCGGCTATATCGGGCAGCCCGAGGACCTCGCGGTGCTGGCCGTGTTCCTGGCCTCGCCGCTGGCCCGCTACATCACGGGCCAGGTGATCCACGTGGATGGCGGAACGCGGCGCTTCAGCCACTGAAGGGCCACCGCGGCAATGGATCGATCGGCGGTTCCGCAACCCTGTTGCACCAAAAAAATTGTCCCGGCCCTGTCAGCGGGGCTGGACGCCCGCTCCCTGGAGTGTCAATTTCGACTCACAGTCGCTTCGTAAACATAAGTTTACGACCCCGCCTTCGCTGCCATGGCTCGGCCCCTTGGCAGTTCCTTCCCTTCCAGGGCGACCTGGATCACGACCGGTCCATCTCCCGCCACGGGGCGGAAGAGCCGGGTTGGCGCACCACCAGGCGGATCCGTCCCGTCCTGTCCCGGTGCCAAGGAGGAACTGCATGTCCGATACCCACGCACAGTCTCCGCCGGAGACCGTCTACCCGAGCGGCCTGACCATGCGACAGGCCGACGCGCTGCACGATTTCATCATCCAGGGCACCCGCATCTTCGGCCTGATCGCGGTCCTTGCGCACGTTCTGGCCTGGGCGCTCACGCCCTGGGGCAAGTAGGGAGCGCACGCCATGTACAATTCGAAGATGTGGCTGGTGGTGAAACCCACGGTCGGCGTGCCGCTGTTCTTTGGCGGTGTGGCCCTGACCTCGCTGGCGATCCACACGGCGGTGCTGACCAACACCACCTGGATGCCGGCCTTCTATAACGGCCGTGGCCGCGCACCCGTGGCGGCCGCCGCTGCCCCGGCACCCGCCGCCGCAGCCGCCGCCGCGACCGCGGACGGTTCCGCCGCCGCGGCGCTCGCCTCGGCGCAGGCCGCGCTTGTCTCCGCGCAGACCGCCCTGGTCGGCGTGCAGAAGAGCGTCGGCAGCCAGTAACGGCGCTTCGGCGCCCGCTTGGGGGCGGGGTCTCCATGGCCCCGCCCCCGCTCCTCTTCCCCCGCGCCAGCAGCGGCCGAGCCCCCATGCACCCGACCCGCCGCATCCTCCGGACCTGGATCAACCTCGGCCCGCGCTTCCTGCCCTTCGCCGACGCGGCCTCCCCCGGCCTGCCGCTGTCGCGCCTGCTGCGGCTGTCGCTGTTCCAGGTCTCGGTCGGCATGGCGCTGGTGCTGCTGGTCGGCACGCTGAACCGCGTGATGATCGTGGAACTCGGCGTCCCGGCCTCGCTCGTCGCCGTGATGCTGGCCCTGCCGCTGGTCTTCGCCCCCTTCCGCGCGCTGATCGGCTTCCGCTCCGACACGCATCGCTGCGTCCTGGGCTGGCGGCGCGTGCCCTATATCTGGAAGGGCACGCTGATCCAGTTCGGCGGCCTCGCCATCATGCCCTTCGCGATCCTGGTGCTGGCCGGCGAGGGCGAGTCGCGGGAGATCGCGCCCGTCTGGCTCGGCCATGCCGCCGCCGCGATCGCCTTCCTGATGGTCGGCGCCGGCGTGCACACCACCCAGACCGTGGGCCTCGCGCTGGCCACCGACCTCGCGCCCCCCGAGGACCGGCCCAAGGTCGTCGGACTGATGTACGTGATGCTGCTGGTCGGCATGCTGGTCAGCGCGCTGGTCTTCGGCGCGTTGCTGGCCGACTTCACGCCGGGGCGCCTGGTGCAGGTCATCC
>JAIYAI010000137.1 GCA_027489135.1 Acetobacteraceae bacterium | reverse complement strand
CGCGCAGCTAGGCAAGATGGACCGCGCCCCCCTGACGCGGCCCCGGCGGATCCTCGACGGAGGTACCGCCATTGGCGACGCCTGCCGCGTGCCAGGCCATCAGCGCTTCCGGGCTCGGCGCGGCGAAGCCGATCGTGCCGCCATTGGCGTGGCAGGCCGCCTTGCCGTCGATCGGCTTGGTGACCAGGAAGCGTCCGCCATTATGGGCATAGATCAGGCGCCCGCGCGGATCGACCGTAGCTGGGCTGCCGCCGATCGCGGCGAAGAGCGCGTCGTAGAACTTCTTCGACCGATCGATGTCGTTGCTGCCGACCATGACGTGTGTGAACATGCGGTTGTCCTTCCTGGGGCCGCTCCCGCGAGCGTGCGCCGGCAGCTTCGCGCGCTGGCGCCGTGAAGGGAAGGGGGCGGGCTAGGCCAGCAGCGGCTGCCCGAATACCTTCGTCCAGCGCGCCTGGAAGGCCGGTACCACCTCCGGGTTGATCACCCGCGGCGGCAGACGGCCATGCGCGGCCTCGGCGAAACCCAGCGCGGCGATGCGGCTGATGTTCGCGCGGCTCTCATGCGTCACGCCGGCGGTGTGCTGCGTCAGGATCACCGTCGGCATGTTGAGCAGCGGGTGATCGGGGGGCGGCGGCTCGTCCTCCCACACGTCGAGGCCGGCGCCGGCGAGGTGCCCGCTCGCCAGGGCCTGGTGCAGCGCGGGCTCGTTGTGGATCATGCCGCGCGCGGTGGTGACGAAGATCGCGCCCTTCTTCATCTTCGCGAAGGTGGCGGCGTTCATCAGGTCGCGGCTCTCGCCCGACAGCGGCAGGTGCAGGCTGACCACGTCGCTCTCTGCCAGAAGCTGCTCCATCTCCACCTTCGTCGCGCCGCGTGCCTGGATCGTCGCGGCATCGAGGTAGGGATCGCAGGCCAGCACGCGGCAGGAGAAGGCGAGGTTCAGGATCTCCGCGACGCGCGTGCCGACATGGCCGATGCCGACCAGGCCCACGGTGCGGTGCCGCAACTCCCGCCCCATCAGCGCGGCACGGTCCTGGGCGCGGCCGGCGCGCATTGCTGCCGTCGCCTCCGGCATGCGCTTCAGCAGGGACAGCATCATCCCGACGGTGTGCTCGGCCACACCCTCCGCATTGCCGCCGGCCTGGTTGCACAGCAGCACCCCGGCCTCGGTGCAGGCCGCGGGGTCGAGCGTGTCGTAGCCGGCGCCGTAGCTGGCGACCATCAGCAGGTCGGGACAGCGCGCCAGCAAGGCGCGGTCGACGTGGTAGGCGACGGGGAGTTCCTGGCGGCTCGCCTGCACGTAGTAGGCGTGGCAGGTGTTGATCGTCTCGAGGATCCGATCCTCGCCCCAGTCCAGCGACATGCGCACCACCTCGAGCAGCGGCTCCTTGGCCGCGGTGTCGAGGAAGGCCTGGTGCATGACCCGCTCGAGATAGGCGATGCGCAGCACGGGGGAATCCTTCATGTCGGGATGGCGACCTGGCCCTGCATGAGCCGCCGCGCGGTGCGGAACACCACGGCGCTCTCCGCGAACCAGCCTTCTGTGTTGGTGCGGCGTACCTCGGCGCCGACGGCGACCATGCCGGAGGCATGGGCGACGCGGATCTCCTCCACGCGTGGGCCCGGGACCATCAGCGCATGCGGGATCGAGCCCTCGATGCGGCAGGCCACCGCAAGACCCATGGCGCCGGTCATCGGCACGGCGCGATGCGGGCGTTCCATGGACAGCATGCGGATGGTGATGTCGTGGCCCGCCGGGTCCAGCACCTGCCCGTCCAGCGTCGGCGCGGCCAGGGGCGGCGCCACCACGGCGACGCGGGGGCTGGCAAGGCCCACGGCCTCCGGCGTCGCCGCCAGCCCCATCGCCACGCCGGCCAACCGCCGGATGCGGTCGAGCAGGGCCATGAGGTCGGCCCGCGCCTCGATCTGTTCCGGCAGTTCGGCTCCCGTGAGGCCGACATCGCGCGCATCAACGAAGACGGCGGGGTTGGCGGCATCGACGAGCGACGCCCGCAGCGGGCCAAGGCCGGGAACGTCCAGTGTGTCGACCGCATTGCCCGTCGGTAGCAGGTGCGGCGTCTGCGTGCCCCCGGGCTCCAGAAAGTCGAGCCGTATGCGCGCCCCCGTCCCGGCGACGCCGGCGATGGCGAAATCGCCCTTCACCGCGGCCCGGCCATCACGCACCGGGAAGCGCGCATGGATAAGCTTCTTCGTGTTGACCTGGTGGATGCGCACCAGCGCCTCGCCATCCTCGGCGCGCACCAGGCCCTCGTCCACCGCGAAGGGGCCGACGGCGGCGGAGAGGTTGCCGCAATTGCCCTTCCAGTCGACCACCGGCTTGTCCACGGAGACCTGGGCGAAGGTGTAGTCCACATCGGCGCCTTCCCGCGTCGGCGGCCCGATGATGACGCCCTTCGAGAGCGAGGAGATCCCGCCCCCCATCCCATCCAGCTGCCGGCCGTAGGGATCCGGGCTGCCGAGGACGGAGAGCAGCATCGGGTCCAGTGTGGCTCGATCGGCGGGCACGTCCTTCGTGTGGAAGAAGACGCCCTTGGACGACCCGCCGCGCATGAAGACGGCGGGGATGAAGCGCTGCTCGCTCATGCCGCCTTGCTCCCCCGCGTCGCCAGCACGCGCCAGACCTTCTCGGCGGTGATGGGCATGTCGATATGCGCGACCCCCAGCGCATCACACACGGCGGAGACGATGGCCGGCGGCGCGCCGCAGGCCCCGCCCTCGCCGGCGCCCTTCACCCCGAGGTCGTTGTTCGGGCAGGGCACCACGTTGAAGCCGAGGTCGAAATGCGGCGCGTCGGCGGCGCGCGGCATGCAGTAGTCCTGGAAGGTCGCGGTCAGGAACTGCCCGCTCTCGGCATCATAGACTGCGTGCTCCAGCAGCGCCTGGCCGATGCCGGACATGATGCCGCCGTGGCTCTGGCCATGCACCAGCAGCGGGTTGATCACGTTGCCGACATCGTCCACTGCGGCGTAGCGGACGATCTCGACATGCCCCGTGTCGGGATCGATCTCCACCTCCGCCACGTGGCAGCCGTTGGGGAAGTTGCACTCCGTGGTGCGGGTGTAGACCAACTGCTCGTCGAGGCCCGGCGTCTCGCCATCGGGCGGCGCCGCGGCGATCTCGATCACCCGATCCCACCCGACCGACAGATCCGTGCCGGCGACGCGGAAGCGGCCCTCGGAGAACTCGATGTCATCCACGGCCGCTTCGAGCGCGTGCGCGGCCAGGCGCCTGCCCTTGGCGACCACGAGGTCCGACGCGCGAGCGATGGCGACGCCGCCCATCTGGCTGCTGCGCGACCCGCCGGTGCCGTTGCCTTGGGGGACCACCTGCGTGTCGCCCTGCACCAAGCGCACCTTGTCGAATTCGATGCCGAGCTTCGAACGCAGCACCTGCGCATAGGCCGTCTCGTGGCCCTGGCCATGGCTGAAGGTGCCGACGGTCAGCGTCACGAAGCCATCCGGATCGAAGCGCACCCGCGCCCATTCGCTGGGCTGCCCGCCGGAGGCCTCGATGAAGTAGCCGAGGCCGATGCCGCGCAGCTTCCCGCGCCGCGCTGCCTCCGCCCGCCGCGCCGGGAAGCCCTGCCAGTCGGCCAGCGACAGCGCCTTGTCCTGCGTCTCGGCGAAGCGGCCGCTGTCGATCTTGTTGCCGGCGACGTTGCGGTAAGGGATCTGCTCCGGCTTGATGTAGTTTCGACGGCGGATCTCGTCGCGGCCGACGCCGAAGGCCAGCGCACCCTGGTCGTAGAGGCGCTCCAGCACATAGGCCGTCTCCGGCCGGCCGGCACCGCGATAGGCATCCGTGGGCTGGGTGTTGGTGAAGACGCAGCTCACCTGAATGTTCAAC
The DNA here is from genome assembly GCA_027489135.1 of Acetobacteraceae bacterium. GTDB lineage: Bacteria > Pseudomonadota > Alphaproteobacteria > Acetobacterales > Acetobacteraceae > JAIEOP01. The sequence goes on along the minus strand of JAIYAI010000137.1, from coordinate 3,004 downwards.
GCCTGGATGTCGTAGACCGTGCCGTTGATGCGCCCGCCCGCAACGGTCGGAATGCGGGGGCCGAAATCCTGGAGATAGGCGCCCATGGCGGCGATAGTTCGGATGCGAACGCCAGTGGTCCTGCCGTTCGCGTCGAAGGCCATCTCCGCCCGCGTCACGTGGTCGCGGCCATGCGGGTCCGAGAGGAAGGTCTCGGTCCGGTCGCTGCGCCACTTCACCGGGCGCCCGAGGCGCTTCGCGGCCCAGAGCACCATGCCGCTCTCGACATGGATTTTGCCGCGCAGTCCGAAGCCGCCGCCGACATCGGGTGAGATCACGCGCAGCTTCTCGTTCGGCACCTTCAGGATGTGCTTGGCGAAGCCGTCGCGCACACGGATCACGCCCTGGGTCGGCGAATGCAGGGTCCAGCGATCCTCCGCGGCGTCGTACTCGCCGATGGCGACGCGGGGTTCCATCGGGTTGCCGACCAGGCGGTTGTTGATCAGCTCGACGCTGACGGTCTTCGCGGCGGCGGCGAAGGCGGCGTCGGCCTCGGCCTGGCGCCCGCTATCCCACAGCACGCAGAGGTTGCTGCCGCGTTCCTCCCAGACGAGCGGCGCGCCGTCGGCCAGCGCATCGGCCGTGCCGGTGACGGTGGGCAGGGGGTCGTAGTCCACGTCGATCAGTTCGGCCGCGTCCTGGGCCTGGGCGCGGGTTTCCGCCATCACGATGGCCACGGGGTCGCCGACCATGCGGACCTTCACGGTCTGCAGCATCTCCCGCGGCGGGGCGAAGAGCTTCGTGCCGCCCTTGCCCGGCACATCCACCATCACGGGAAAGCGGCCGATGCCGTCGGCATCCGCGTCGTGCCCCGTCAGCACCGCCAGGACGCCGGGCGCGGCCTTCGCCGCCGCCGTGTCGATCGAGACGATCCGCGCATGGGCGAAGGGGCTGCGCAGCACGACCATCTGCGCCTGGCCGGGACGGTCGATGTCGTCGGTATAGGTGCCCCCGCCGGTCAGCAGGCGGACATCCTCCTTCCGCCGCACCGGCTGGCCGATCCCGAACTTGTCCATTCCCGTCCCCACCCGATGTCTCGCAGCGATAGAAAGCCGCCCCTTGGCCCCCTGTCGAGGGGGGCTGGCGCGGCCGCGTCTTTCGGGTGATCCATCGCGCCGAATACGGGAGGAATGCATGGTCGGCCTGCGCTTCGACCTTCGTGACACGCCGCCGGAGGCGCCGGCGCTCCGCCGCGAACTCCGCGCCTTCCTGGACGAGGTCGGCCGCGACTGGCCGCCCATCGTCCGCGCCTATTCCTGGATGGGCTTCGACCGCGACTTCTCCCGCGAGGTCGGCAAGCGCGGCTGGATCGGCATGACCTGGCCTGCCGCCTATGGCGGCGGCGAGCGCACCGCCATGGAACGCTACGTCGTGCTGGAGGAGATGCTGGCCGTCGGCGCCCCGGTCGGCGCGCACTGGATCGGCGACCGGCAGTCCGGCCCACTGATCCTGCGCCTCGGTACGGAGGATCAGCGGCGCGAGTTCATCCCCCGCATCATCCGTGGCGAATGCGCCTTCGCGATCGGCCTGTCGGAGCCCGACAGCGGCTCCGACCTCGCCTCCCTGCGCACGCGGGCGGAGAAGGTGCCGGGCGGCTTCAAGATCAACGGCCGCAAGGTCTGGACCACCAATGCGCATCGCTGCGACTTCATGATCGCGCTGCTGCGCACCGAAGCCGCACCGGATCCGAAGCTGAAGCACCAGGGGCTGAGCCAGTTCCTGGTCGATCTCCGCTCCTCCGGCCTCTCGATCCGCCCGATCCTAGACCTGGTGGGGGAGGAGGGCTTCAACGAGATCACTTTCGACGATGTCTTCGTCCCCGACAGCATGGTGGTGGGCGAGGTCGGCAATGGCTGGAAGCAGGCCACGGCCGAACTGGCCTTCGAACGCGCCGGGCCGGAGCGCTACCTGTCTTCCCTGCCGCTGCTGACCGCCGCGCTGGATGACCTGCGCGCGGAGCCCGCGGCAGCCGAGGCGGTGGGGCGGCTGCTCGCCCGTGCGGGCACCCTGCGGCAGATGTCGCTCGCGGTGGCGGGCATGCTGCAGGAGGGCAAGGCGCCGGAACGCGAGGCGGCGCTGGTCAAGGATGTCGGCAACGACTGGGAGCAGATCACCCTGCCGGAGACGATCCGCGAGCTTCTCGACCCCGCGCGCACGCCGCCGCAGGTGACGGAGATGCTCGGCATCATCACCATGGTCGCGCGCAGCTACAGCCTGCGCGGCGGCACGCGGGAAATCCTGCGCGGGATCATCGCCCGCCAGCTGGGGCTGCGCTGATGTCAGATGATCTTCGTTCGATCCTGCTGGAGCAGGTGGAGCGCCTGCTCGCCGATACCGTCACCCCCGACCTGCTGCGCGGCCTGGAGAAGGGCGCCTGGCCGGAGGCGCTGTGGTCCGAGGTGGAGGGGCTGGGCCTGACCCTGGCGCTGGCGTCCGAGGCGCATGGCGGCGCCGGGCTCGGCTGGGACGACGCCGTTGCTGTCTGGCAGGTGCTGGGCCGGCACGGCGCGCCGCTGCCGCTGGCCGAGAGCATGGCGGCGGCCGGCATCCTCTCCGCCGCCGGCATCCAGCCGCCCGCGGGGCTGCTCGGGCTGCAGGTGCCGGGGGAGGCGGTCCTGCCCTGGGGCCGGCGCCTGAAGCACGTCGCGGTCGCCGACCGCGCGGTCGCGCTGCACGCCGCCGGTCCTGTGACCGAGGGGCGCGGCTCCGTCTCCCGCCTGCCGCAGGACCGCGTGGAGCTCGGCGCGGCCAGTGCCGAGGGCGCTGCGCTCGGCCCCGACGCCGCGCTGCTGGCCGGCGCCATGATCCATGCCGCGCTGATCGCCGGCGCGCTGGAGGCGGTGCTGGCCATGACGGTCGACTACGCCACCACGCGCAAGCAGTTCGGCCGTCTGATCAGCGGCTTCTAGGCCGTGCAGCAGTTGCTGGCCCAGGCGGCCGGCGAGGTCGCGGCGGCTGGTGTCGG
>JAIYAI010000375.1 GCA_027489135.1 Acetobacteraceae bacterium | reverse complement strand
GTATCGCGCAGTTCCGCCAGCAGGTTCAGCACCGCCGCCTGCACCGAGACATCGAGCGCGGAGACCGCCTCGTCGCAGACCAGCAGGTCGGGCCGGCTCGCCAGGGCGCGGGCGATACCGATGCGCTGCTTCTCGCCGCCCGACATCTGGTGCGGATAGCGCGCGCGATAGGCCGGCGTCAGCCGCACCAGGCCGAGCAGGCGCTCCACCTCCGCCGTCGCCGCCGCGCCCTGGGCGAGACCGAAGCGCTCCAGCGGCCGGCGCAGCGCCTGGTCCACGGTCTGGCGCGGGTTGAGCGAGGTGTCGGGGTTCTGGAAGACGATCTGCGCGCGGCGGCGGAAGGCATCGGGCGGCGCGGCGGGCACGCTGGCGCCGTCGAAGCGGATGGTCCCGCGATCCGCGCCGATCAGCCGCAGCACGAGCCGCCCGAGCGTGGACTTGCCGCAGCCGCTCTCCCCCACCAGGCCCAGCACCTCGCCGCGCCGCAGCGTCAGCGACACGCCATCGACCGCGCGCACCTCCGTCCTGCGCCGGAACAGCCCGCCACCCTGGCGGAAGCTGCGCGCGAGATCCTCGGCGCCGAGTAGCGTCGGCCCGATCGGCGCGCGCAGCGTGGTCGCGGCAGGCGGCTCCGGCCAGGGCGCGTCGCGCAGCGCCTCCGCGCGATGGCAGGCGGTGGCGCGGCCATCGACGCTGCGCAGGGCCTGCGGCGCGGCGCACGCCGCGGTGGCGAAGGGGCAGCGGGGGCGGAAATTGCAGCCCGGATCGGCCTCGGTCAGGTCGGGCAGGCTACCGGGGATGGGCGAAAGCCGGCCGCGCCGATCCGCCCGCGGCAGCGCGGCCAGCAGCCCCCGCGTATAGGGATGCCGCGGCGCATCCAGCACGGAGGCCGCCTCGCCGCTCTCCACCACGCGACCCGCATAGAGCACCGTCAGCCCGTCGCAGAGCCGGTCGACGATGCCGAGGTTGTGGCTGACCAGCAGCATGGAGATGCCGCGCTCCGCGCGCAGGCGTTCCAGCAGGTCGAGGATCTGCGCCTCCACCGTCACGTCGAGCGCGGTGGTGGGTTCGTCCAGCAGCAGCAGCTCGGGCTCGCAGGCGAGCGCCGTGGCGATGACGGCGCGCTGCTTCATGCCGCCCGAAAGCTGGTGCGGATAGGCCTGGGCGACGGCGGCGGGGTTCGGGATGCCCATCTCCGCCAGCAATTCCACGGCCCGCGCATGCGCCGCGCGCGGCACCAGGCCGCGATGCTGCACCAGCGGTTCCGCCACCTGCAGCCCGATGCGCAGCGCCGGGTTCAACGCCGCGGCAGGATCCTGGAAGACCGTGCCGATGCGCGCGCCGCGCAGCCGGGGTGCGGCGGTCCGCAGGTCCTCCGCCCCAAAATCCAGGCGCTGCGCCGTCAGCGTCGCTTCCGGCCCGAGCAGGCCGAGCAGTGCGAGCACGACGGAGGACTTGCCAGACCCGCTCTCCCCCACCAGCCCCATCGCGGTGCCGCGCGGGATCGCCAGGGTCACGTCGTCCAGAGCATGGACCGCGCCGCGCGCCGTGGCGTAGCGCAGCGACAGGCCGCGGATATCGAGCAGCGGGGCCTCAGCCATGGCCGCGCCCGCGCAGCCGCGGGTCGAGCAGGTCGCGCAGCCCCTCCCCCACCACGTTGACCGCGATCAGCAGCAGGCAGAGGCAGAGCCCGGGCGCGAGGCCGATCCACGGCGCCTCCGCGATGAAGGGCCGGCTTTCGGCGATCATCAGCCCCCATTCGCTGGCGGGCGGCTGCGGCCCGAGACCGAGGAAGGAGAGCGCGGAGCCGAGCAGGATCGCGAAGGTGACGCGCAGCGCCGTCTCCACGATCAGCGGCGGCCAGGCATTGGGCAGGATCTCCCGCACCAGGATGTGCCAGGCGCCCTCGCCGCGGGCGCGCGCGGCCTCGACGAAGTCCTCGGCCAGCAATTCGAGCGCCACGGCGCGGGCGAGGCGCGTCATGATCGGCACGTAGACCAGGCCCACGGCGAGGATGGTCTTGAACAGCCCGGGCTCCGTCACCGCCAGGATCAACAGGCCGAGCAGCACCGGCGGCAGGGAGATGAGGAGGTCGACGCCGCGCATGATCACCTCCTCCACCCAGCCGCGATGGAAGGCGGCGAGCAGGCCGAGCGGCACGCCGATGGCGAGGCTGATCGCGGTGGCGCCGAAGCCCATCGCCAGCGAGTAGTGCGCGCCGGAGAGCACGCGGCTGAGGACGTCGCGGCCGAACTCGTCCGTGCCGAACCAGTGCGCGGCGGAGGGCGGCTTCAGCCGCATGCGCATGGAGAAATCCTGCGGATCGTAGGGCGCGATCCAGGGCCCCAGCACCGCCAGCACGCCGATGACGCCGACGATCACCAACCCAACCAGCAAGGTCCGCGGCAGGCGCAGCCCTGGCGCGGCGAGGCTCGCGCTCATGCCGCCGTGCCGCCGACACGGATGCGCGGGTTGAGCACGGCGTAGAGGATATCCGCCACCAGGTTCGCCAGGGCGTAGACCGCGGTGATCACGATCATGCCGCCCATCATCAGCGGCAGGTCCTGGTTGTCGATGGCATAGACCAGCATGCGGCCCAGGCCGGGATAGGCGAAGACGCTCTCCACCACCACGATGCCGCCGATCAGGATGCCGATATCGACCGCGAGCACCGTGATGGTCGGCAGCAGAGCGTTCGGCAGCGCATGGCGGCGCAGCACGATCCGCTCCGGCAGCCCCTTGGCGCGGGCGGCCAGCACGTAGCGGCTGTCGATCGCCTCCAGCATCGAGGAGCGCGTGAGACGCGAGACATGCGCGATCAGCCCGAGCACCAGGGTGGAGACCGGCAGCACCAGGTGCTTCGCCCAGCCCAGCACGCCGCCATCGCTGATCGGCGTGTAGCCCGTGGCCGGCAGCCAGCCGAGCCAGACGGCGAAGAACAGGATCACCAGGATGCACCAGAAGAACTCGGGCACCGCGATGAAGAAATACTGCGCCAGGGTCAGCGCGCGGTCGCTGGCCGAGCCCTTGTGCACGGCCGAATGGATCCCGAGCGAGACGCCGATGATCGCGACCAGCACGATGCTGACGCCGGCGAGGGTCGCGGAGCGCGCCAGCGCTTCCAGGATCACCGGCCCCGCCGGGCGCTCCATGGTCAGGGACTGGCCGAAATCCCCGTGCAGCAGGCCGGACAGCCAGCGCCAGTACTGCACATACAGCGGATCGTTCAGGCCGAGCTTCGCTTCCAGCGTCGCGATCGCCTCGTTGGTCGCGTATTCGCCCAGGATCATGTGGGCGACGCTGCCCGGCAGCAGGTGGACGATGCCGAAGACCAGCACCGTCATCGCCAGCAGCACGAAGGCCAGCGACGCCAACCGCCGGAGCAGGAAACCTGCCATTCAGGCCGCGATATAGCCGCGGCGGAGGTCGAACCAGCGCATCGGATGGGTGGCGACGTCCTTCACCCGGTCCCGATACGCACAGGCGAAATTCACCGCATAGGCGATGTAGCCGGGCGGATTGTCGAACATCGCCCGCTGCATCTCGATGTAGTGCGGCTTCTGCTGCGCCGGGTCGCCGGTGAGCCGTGCCGCCTCCAGCGCCTTGTCCACGCGCTCGTCCTTGTAGAGCCAGAGGCGTTGGTTCCAGCTGCCCTGGCTGTGCAGGAAGCCGTAGGTGGCGGTGTCCACGGTGGGGCGGGCGAAATAGCCATCGATGTAGAAGGGCGCCTTGCCCGAGACCTCGGCGGAATAGCGCCCGAAGGGCACGCGCTGGATCTCGATCTCGAAGCCGGCGGGGCGCGCCAGTTGCTGCAGGGTGACGCCGAGGCGCTCGCGCACGGGGCGGCCGACCGGGATGACCAGCGGCACCTTCACGCCGTTCGGGTGGCCGGCTTCGCGCAGCAGGCGCCGGGCGCCGGCGACATCCGCGCGCTCCGGCAGGCGGATGTCGTTGGCGTAGAAGGGATGGCCTGGCGGGATCGGGCTGATGGTCGGCTTGCCCTCGCCGAACAGCACCGCCTCCACCACATCGGCCTTGGCCACGGCCAGGTGCAGCGCGCGGCGGACGCGCACGTCGTTGAAGGGCGCGATGGCGTTGTTCATGATGCCGCCATCCCAGGAGGCGGTGGCGACGCTTTCCACCCGCACGCCGCGCGCATCCTTGAGCTGGCGGATATTCTCCGGCCCCAGATCCCACACCGCATCGAGGTCGCCGGCCTGCAGCGCCGCGATGCGCACCGCCATCTCCGGCAGGACGCGCAGTTCCACCGCATCGAAGCGCGGCTGCCCGGCTTCCCAGTAGTCGGCGAAGCGGGCGAGCGTGACGCGGTCGCCCGGTGTGTAGCTGCGGAACGTGAAGGGTCCCGTGCCGATGGGCTGCGTCGCGAGGGTGTCGAGCTTGTCCGCCGGGACGATCTTCACCTGGCGGTCGGAGAGGATGTCGGCGAAGCCGCCATAGGGGTAGGAGAGGCGGAAGATCACCGTCGCCGGGTCCGGTGCCTCGATCGCCTGGATCATGTCGTAGTTGGTGCGGGCCGGCGACGCGGTCGCGGGATCCAGCACGCGCCTGTAGGTCGCGATGACGTCCTCGGCCGTCATCTCCCGCCCGTGGTGGAAGCGCACGCCGCGGCGCAGCTTGAAGGTCCAGGTCTTCAGGTCGTCGCTGTAGGTCCAGGATTCCGCCAGCTCCGGCTCGACCGACATGTCCTCCTTCATGCGGGTCAGCCCGTTGAAGACGAGCTGGTTCAGCATGTACTCCTCGCCGATCGTGGTCTTGGCGGGGTCGAGGAAGCGCAGGTTGCTGCTGACGGCGATGCGGAAATTGCCGCCGCCGGCCTGGGTCGCACCGGTGCGGGGCAAGGCGGCGGTGGCGATCAGCGCGGGCAGCGCGAGCGCCGTGCGGCGGTCGATCCTCATGGCGAACTCCCGGTTCAGGTGACGCCCGGCGCGGCGTCGGGGTCGATGGCGCGGGTGACGAAGACCTCCGCGTGCGGCGCATAGGCGTCCCAGAGGCGGCGGAGCGCGGAGATGGATTCGGGGGCATCGTCGACGCGGAGATCGACGAAGGGGAAGACCTCGCGCTCCACGACCAGCAGGGCGGAGGAGATGACGTTGCGGCCCTCCCCGCCCGCGGCCTCGCCGGCCTCCATGGCGCGCATCAGCCGCTCGGCCAGCGGCTGCGCTTCGGACTGCAGGAAGGCCTCCGCCATCGCCGCCGGCACGCGGTCATTCGCCAGGATATTGCCCATGGCGACGCAGTGCGGCACGTGCACCGCGTTCAGCGCGGGCTTCACCTTCGCACCATGGAAATGCGCGGTGCGCCCCTGGCGGTCCATGGCAGCAAGCTGACGCCAGGCGTGGTGCGGCGTGCTGGCGACGAGCGCGGCCAGCGTCTCCTCCGCGCTGCAGCCCTCGCGCAGCAGCGCGAGGCCGCGGGGGCCGAGGCGCATGTCGGTGCGGTGCTGCGTCAGGATGCCGCCGATGCCGGCCTCGGCCCAGGGAACGCGCGCGCCGACGGCGAGGCTGCTGGTCGCCACGGCGGCGCCGAACTGGCCCGTACGCGGGCAATGGCCGAGCAGGGAATAGGTCATCGCAGGCGCACCCTTGCTGCGTCGCGCCAGGATGCGAAGCGCGACGGGTCATGTCCATCGGCAAAAGCGGCGCGGCGAGGCAGGGCCGCGCGCATCATGCCTGCGGCGTGGTCACGCGCCGCGCGGTCTCTGCATCCATGCGCGGCACGGGCGGCTCCGCGCTCGCGCAACCGGCCAGCACCAGCAGCGCGGCGACGCCGGCGGCATACTTCAACTGCTGCCCCGTCACCTTGTCCGCCGTATCGGCCGGCGTCAGCAGATACTTGAGGTTGGAATCCGGCATGTCGTAGCCGGCGGCGAGGCGCAGCGCGGGAATGCCGTGGCGCAGGAAATTCGCGTGGTCGGAATTGCCGAAGAAAGGCTCCGCCACCGGCAGGTGCAGCCCCGCTGGCGCCAGCGCCGCGCGCAGGAACGCCGCCATGCCGGGAACGCCGCTGGTCAGCGCCGTCAGCCCCTCCGCGCCGGCCAGGCTGTCCAGGTTCACGTTCAGCACGCGGCGCGCGCGCTCGGCCTCCGGCAACTGCGCGAGATGCGCGGCGGAGCCGAGCAGGGCCCATTCCTCGATGTTGAACAGCGCCGCCTGCACGCCGCGGGCGAGACCGGGGACCTCGTCGCGGATCGCCTCCATGATGGCGATGACGCAGGCGAGGCCGGAGGCGTTGTCGATCGCGCTCTGCGCGAGATCATGGCCGTCGATATGGGCGGAGAGTACGACAAGCTCGGTCCCCTGGCCAGCAATGGTGGCGAAGAGGTTGTCGGCGCCGCGATCCTCGAAGACGCCATTCGTCACCATGGTGATGGTCTGGCCGCTCAGCGCCGCGAGCGCCGCCCCTGCTTCCGCGCTGATGCCGGCGCAGGGCAGGTTGCCGGGCATGCCGTCGCCGGCGGACCCCGTCACCGGCAGCAGGCCGGGCTCGTGGCAGGCGATGAGGAAACCCGCCGCGCCAGCCTCGCGCGCCGCCTCGTATTTGCGGCGGCGATGCATGTGGCCGGTGCCCAGCATGTATTCGTGCCGCGCCAGCAGGATCGCACCCCGTACCGCCGCGCCCGCCGCCGCGATCTGCGCGGGCGTGCAGCGGCCGAGATCGAGCAGCTTCGCGGTCAGCCCGCCTTCCGGTGTGGACGGGGATCGCCCCAGCGCCGTCGCCGGCCACTCCCTGCCGCCGGCGCGCACGCAGGACAGGCCCCGCGTCCAGCCGCGATAGGGAATCGTCTCGCGCTGCACCGCCTGGCCGCTGGCCTCCGCGAGGCGCACGGCCAGCCATTCCACCGCGCGCCGCTCGCTCTCCGTGCCGGAGAAGCGGCCGCCGGTCGCGCAGATGGCGGAGAAATCATCGGCGATGCGCGTGCCGGCCCAGATGCGGCCGAGCACGCGCTCGATCATGGCTCGTTCCAGCATCGCAGCCTCCGCCGCGATGCTGCGCGCAACCCCTGGCCCTGGCAAGGCTGCCGCGCGTAGCATCGCGCATCGCCGCAGGAGGGACAGCATGACCGACGTGACGCGCTATGCCGCGCTGCTGGAGCAGGAATTGCCGGCCATCCTGGCGATGTCGGAGCGCTGCGTGAACATCGACAGCGGCAGCTACCTCGCCGGCGGCGTCAACGCGGTGATCGATGTCTGGGCCGGCATGCTGCAGGGCATGGGCTTCACGGTGGAGCGCAACCCGCTGCCCGGCTTCGGCGACCAGATGACGGCGCGCCTCGCGCTCGGCGGCAACGGCCCACGGCTGCTGGTGCTGGGGCATGCGGATACGGTCTGGCCCGCGGGTGTCGCGGCAGAATGGCCGTTCAGCCGCGATGGCGACCGCATCACCGGCCCCGGCGTCGGCGACATGAAGACGAACGTCGTCATGGCGCTGCACAGCCTGAAGCTGCTGCTGGCGGAGAAGGCGCTGTCGGGCCTCGCCAGCGTCACCGTGGTAATCGTGCCGGACGAGGAGATCGGCAGCCCCGGCAGCCGCGCCTGGATCGAGGCGGAGGCGAAGCAGGCCGATCTCTGCCTGACGCTCGAGCCCTGCCGGCCCAATGGCGGCCTGGTGGTCGGCCGCGGCGCGGTGGGCGCGATCTACGTCAACGCCAGCGGCGTGACCGCGCATTGCGGATCGGCGTTGGAGAAGGGCGCGAGCGCGGTGAAGGCGCTGGCCGCGCTGGTCGGGCCGCTGGAGGCGCTGGGCGATCCACCGAACGGCCTCTCCGCCACCGTCGGCATCTTCAAGGGCGGGGAGGCGCGGCAGGTGGTGCCGGGCAGCGCGGAGATCCATCTCGACCTGCGCGCGCCGGACGATGCGGCGGGGGAAAGGCTGGTCGCCGCGGTGGCGCGCATCGTCGAGACCACGCCGCATGATCCGCGTGTGATCGTCACCTGGCGTGGCGGCTTCACCCGCCCCGCCTTCCCGACGCATGACGGCACGCGCGCGCTCTTCGCGCTCGCCGAGGAATTCGGCGCGGCCCTGAAGGCCCCGGTCTTCTCCCTGGTGTCCCGCGGCGGTTCCGATGGCAGCTTCGCGGCACGCTTCGGCGTGCCGACGCTCGATGGCCTCGGCGCCATCACGCACGAGACCTGCAGCCGGCGCGAATACGTGGAGGTCAGTTCCATCGTGCCGCGCGCCGCCATCCTGGCCGGGTTGATGGCAGCGGCGTCGGAGGGCCGGGTCAGCCGCTGATCGGGAAGGCGACCGCGTCGGCGGACGGGTCCGGCAGCAGGGCGAGGCGCGCCCCGGGCCCCTCCGCCGCATGGCCGGGCACGCGCAGCAGCAGGCGCTGCGCCATGCCCGGCGCGTCGCAATGCAGGTCGGCATGGTCGCCATGGAAGGCGCGGGCGGCGACCACCGCCTCCGTCAGCCCTGGCGTGCCGGGCGGCGCGGTGCGGATCTGCTCGGGGCGGAGGAAGAGGTCCACCGCCGTCCCCGCCGCGGCCGCCGCGAGCGGGGCGGCGGGCACGGACAGGCGGCAGGCGCCGCATTCCACCAGCGCCGTCTCGCCCTCCACCGCCACGAGCCGCGCCGGCAGGCGGTTCACGTCGCCAACGAATTCCGCGACGAAGCGGTCGGCGGGGCGGCGGTAGATCGCCTCCGGCGTCCCGACCTGGCGGATGCGGCCCTCCGACATCACCGCCACGCGGTCGGACATGGACAGCGCCTCGCCCTGGTCATGCGTGACGAAGACGGTGGCGATGCCCAGGGATCGCTGGATCTCGCGCAACTCCACCTGCATGGCGCCGCGCAGGTTGCGGTCGAGCGCGCTGAAGGGCTCATCCAGCAGCAGCAGCTTGGGCCGGATCACGAGAGCCCGCGCCAGGGCCACGCGCTGCTGCTGGCCGCCGGAAAGCTGGCGCGGCTTGCGCTCCTCCATCCCCGTCAGCTTGACCAGCGCGAGCGCCTCGGCGACGCGGCGCGCGGCCTCCTCGCGCGGCACGCGGCGCGCCGCGAGGCCATAGGCGACGTTCTTCGCCACCGTCATGTGCGGGAACAGCGCGTAGTTCTGGAACACCATGCCGATGCCGCGCTGCCAGACCGGCACCTCCGTCACCAGCGCGCCGTCGATGAAGATCTCGCCCTGGTCTGGCTCGAGAAAGCCGGCGATCAGGTTCAGCAGCGTGGACTTGCCGCAGCCGGACGGGCCGAGCAGGGTCAGGAACTCCCCAGGCGGCACCTTCAGCCAGGCATCCGCCAGCGCGGTGACGGCGCCGAAGCGGCGCGTGACGCCATCGACCTGCAGCGCGGGGCGGGGCTCAGCGGCCATGCTCGACGCCCAGGATGCGGCCGAGGCCGAGGAAGCGGTTCGCCAGCACCAGCAGCAGCGCGGTGACGGCGATGTAGATCGCCGAGAGCGCCGCCATGGACGGGTCGGCGTATTCGCGGACGTAGTTGTACATGGCCACCGGCAGGGTCTGGGTCCGCTGCGCCGTCACGAAGAGCGAGGCGGTGAATTCGTTGAAGGAGAGGATCGCCGCGAAGAGCCAGCCGCCTGCCAGCCCCGGCGCCAGCAGCGGGAGCGTGACCGTGAACAGCACCCGTCGCGGCGAGGCGCCGAGGCTCGCCGCCGCCTGTTCCAGCCGCCCATCCAGGTTGCGGAGCGAGACGGTGACGCTGCGCAGCACGAAGGGCAGCACCAGCACGACATGGCAGGCGACCACCAGCGTATAGGTCCGCGCCATCCCGATCTGCGCCGCCAGGATCAGGAAGCCGAGGCCCACGGTGAAATGCGGCACCACCAGCGGCGAGAGCAGCATGGCCTGCAGCAGCGCGCGCCCCCGGAAGCGGTACCGGTCGATCGCCATCGCCGCGCCGGTGCCGATGACGAGCGCGATGGAGGAGGCCAGCAGCATGACGATGGCGCCGTTGCGCACGCCCTGCTGGAAATCCTCGTAGGTCAGCGCCTTCTCGAACCAGCGCCAGGAGAAGCCGGTCGGCGGGAAGGTCAGGATGGCGCGGTCACTGAAGGCGGCGATGCTGACGACGACGGAGGGCAGCAGGATGAAGCCGATGATGGCCAGCACCAGCAGCCGCAGCCCGACCTGCAGCGCGCGAAGGCCCGGGCCAAGCGTCACGTGCCGACACGCTCCAGCCGCATGGTGCCGATACGCAGCAGCCCCAGCACGGCGGCAGTGAGTGCGAGGCCGACGATCGAGAGGCTGGCGGCGAAGGGGAAGTTGAAGCTGGAGAATCCAAGCTGGTAGACCAGGTTGGAGACCATGTTCACCCGGCCGCCGCCGATGATCTGCGGCGTGGCGAAGGCGCTGAAGGTCCAGGCGAAGGCGGTGCCGGTGCCGGCCAGGATGCCGGGCATGGACAGCGGAAGCGTCACGGTCAGGAAGCTGCGGACCGGCCCGGCGCCGAGCGAATGCGCGGCGCGCTCGTAGTCGCGGTCGATATGCGACAGCGCCGCGGCCAGCATGATCACCATCACCGGCAGGGTCACGTGCACCAGGGCCAGGGCCACGCCGAAGCGGGTGAACATGAACTGGATCGGCCCGTCGATCAGCCCGAGCCACAAGAGGGCGCCGTTCACGAAGCCGGAATTGCCCAGCACCGTCAGCCAGGAATAGGTGCGCACCACCTCGCCCAGGAACAGCGGCGTGACGGCGACCACCAGCAGCACGGATTTCCAGGCCGTACTGCGCGCATGCACCAGCGCATGAGCGAGCGGATAGCCGAGCAGCAGGGAAAAGAAGGCCGTCAGCGCGCAGAGCCAGACCGTCTGCAGGAACACCGTGGCGTAGAGCGGCCGCAGCATCCCCTCGAAATTGGCCCAGGTGAACCCGCCCACCTCCAGCGATCCCGGGATATGCGCGCGGAAGGCGTACTGCAGCACCGCCGCCATGGCCGCGGCGAAGCCGAGGGCGCAAAGCGCCCCCGGCGTCACGAACCAGCCGAGGAAGGGGCGCTTGCCCACGCCGTCAGCCAGCGATGATGTTCTCCTGGAACCAACGCCGCCACTCCGCGGTCTTTTCCGCGCGCAGCTTGTGGTCGATGATGATGGCCTGGGTGCGCCACTGCTCGGCGCTGGTGAAGACGCCGGGCAGCGCGGCGATGGCGGGGTCCAGCGTCGCGTCGGACACCGTCGGGCTGCCCTTCTTGTCGGCTGCGATCGCGGCCTGCACGCCAGGATCCAGCAGCGTGTCGATGAACCGGTAGGCAAGCTCCTGCCGGCGGCTGCCCTTCATGATGGCGACGGTGTCGATGCCGAGCACCGCGCCCTCCTTCGGGATGACCAGGCGCAGGTTCACGCCCTGGCTGGCGATGAAATGCGCGTTCATCGACAGGATGACCTGCACTGGCGTCTCGCCGCTGGCGATGAGCTGCTGGCTGTTCGCGTCGTTGGTGTAGAAGGCCTTGAAGTTCGGCTTCAGCGCGCGGAGGCGCGCCTGCCCCTTCTCCCAGGTCGCGGCGTCGCCGCCTTCCAGCATGGCGGAGACGACGATGATGTGGCTGGGGTCGAAATCGGGCGCGGCGAGGCGCCCGCGCATCTCCGGCTTCCAGAGATCCGCCCAGCTCTCGAAGGTGATGTTGCGCACCAGGTCGGGGCGGAAGCCGATGGTGTAGACATAGGCCCAGGTGCCGATGTGGAAGGGGCTGATCTTCGCCTGGTCCACCAGCTTCGCCGCGCGCGGCACCTTCGTGAGGTCCAGCGTCTCGAAGAGGTCGTCGGTGGCGTAGAGCCAGCCGACATGGCTGGTGGTGAAGGTCAGGTCGGTCTCCGGCGAACCCTTGGCGAGCTTCGCCTTGTTCAGCCGGTCGATGGTGCCGCCGGTGATGAACTCCACCTGCGCGCCGGTGTCGGCGGTGAACTTCTTGGCCACGATGTTGGCGACCATGTCGCGCCAGCTGCCGCCCCAGATGCTGATGGAAAGGCGGTTGGCCTGGGCATTCGCCACCCAGGGCAGGGCCAGCGCACCCGCCGTCCCCGCCAGCACAGATCGCCGTCCGAACACCGTCATGGAAGCCTCCCGGTCTGTCACCCTTGAGCTAGCAATCCGCGTGCCGGATCAGTGATCCTTTCCCATGATCTTCTCCGACATGCCGGCCGCGTTGCGCACGAAGTCGAGCGGGCCGCTGAAGTCGAAGTTCCGGTACACCGCGGCCAGGTGGTTGAAGTGCGGCGCCTGGGCGAACTGCACGAAAGCCAGGCGATGCCCCGCATAATCGCTGTTCAGCAGGTCGCGGGAGAAGGCCAGCAGCTTGCGCCGGTCCTCCGAATCCCAGTCCTCGTTCAGGGAGTAGAATTTCTTCAGCCAGTCACTGGATCCCTCGCCGGCGAAGGCCGCGGCGTTGGGCGTGACGCAGATCTGCCCGCCGATCAGTTCCCGCGCCGCATGCATCATCACCGGAAGCTGGGAACAGGCCAGCACGCGGCCGGCATAGAGGATCGACTGGTTCGGCATGAGCAGCCCTGCCGGCGACCGCTCCGCCAGCGCGATGGAGGCTGTCAGATGCGCGCGGATCCCCTCCCGGTAGCAGGCGAGGTCAGCCAGCTTCTCCTGCACCGCCTGAAGCTTCTCGAGGCCCGTCTGCCGCGCGTTCCACATCGCGGCACCGATCATCATGTCGGCCACGTAGAGCAGCCGCAGCACATAGGGGAAGGCGGAGTAGCGGTGCAGCGTCGCGCGCACCTGCTGCGCCGCCTTCGTGTAGCGGTAGAAGAACACGTCCTCCCAGGGGATCAGGACATTGTCGAAGACGACCAGCGTGTCGACCTCGTCGAACTTGTTGGCCAGCGGATAGTCCGCCGGGTCGCCGCGCCCGGCGAAGCCGCC
>JAIYAI010000710.1 GCA_027489135.1 Acetobacteraceae bacterium | reverse complement strand
GTCCGTGGGACCCGGGATGGTCTGCGTCGGCCCTTCGGTGGGTGATCACGCCGATTGGCGCGGACGCGGCGGCAGGGTCGCTGGAGCCGGCTCGGCAATCCGCACTAGCCCAGGGCCCGGGGCGAGGGTAATCCACATGCCATGTCACGCCTGCCGTACGGGGCCAGCGGTCCGCTCCTTCGACTCGCTTCCGGGCTGCTCGGCCTCGGCTTCCTGACCGGGGCCGCGCTGGCCCAGCCGGCGCCGCCCGCGCGCGGCGGCCGTCCCGGGGCGACGCCCGCCGTCGAGCAGGGGCCGGTGCGCGGCGAGGACCGGATCATGGCCATCGTCAACGGCGATGTGGTCAGCCGCGCCGACGTGGTGAACCGCGCGCGCCTCTTCGCCCTGAACGCTGGCCTTGCGCTGCCGCCGGAGATGCTGGATCGGCTCTCGGCCCAGTTGGTGCGCCTGTTGATCGACGAACGGCTTCGCATGCAGGAGGTGCAGCGCCGGCGTATCCCGGTCTCCGACGCCGACGTGGCGGAAGCGGTGCGCGACCTCGAGAGCCGCAACGGCTTGCCGGTGGGTGCGTTGCGCCAGCAGCTTCTCGCATCCGGCATCCAGCCGCGCGTGCTGTTCGATCAGATCCGCGCCCAGATCGGCTGGGCCCGGCTGCTGCGGTTGCAGCTCGGGCCGGAGGCGCAGCCCTCCGACGCGGTGGTCGAGGAGGCGATGCGCGCCGCCAAGGCGCGACTCGGCCAGCCCGAATACCTGGTGAGCGAGATCTTCATCCCGCTCGACGATCCGCGGAACGAGGCTGAGACGCGCCGCTTCGCCGAGGAAGTGATCGGCCAACTCCGCCGCGGCGTGCCCTTCCCGATGGTCGCCACGCAGTTCAGCCAGTCGCAGACGGCGCTGCAGGGCGGCGACATGGGCTGGATCCGCAAGGAGGAGGTGGACGATCCCGTCGCCCAGGTGATCGAGCGCATGCCGGTCGGCGCCATCAGCAACGCCATCCGCGTGCCCGGCGGCTTCCAGATCGTCACCCTGCGGCAGAAGCGCGAATCGGGCCGCGACATCGCCACGCTGCTGCAGGTGCGCCAGGCGGTGTTCCCCTTCACCGAGCAGCTCAACCCGGTCGCGCCGACGGCGCAGCAGCGCGACGCGCTGGAAAAGGCGCAGCGCCTGTCGGAGACCGCCCGCACCTGTGAGGCGGTGGATGCCGCCGCCCGCGCCAATGCCCGCCCGGGATCCGATCCGCGCCCGACCGATCCGGGCGAGATCCGGCTGGAGACCGTGAACCCACCGGAGTTGCGCCAGTTGCTTGGCGGGCTGACGCCGCTGAAGGCCTCGCAGCCCGTCATCACGCCGGAGGGGATCCTCGTGCTGATGGTCTGCAAGCGGGAGACGCGGAACCTGGCGGAGCTGACGCCGGAGCAGGCAAAGAACCAGATCCTGCGCGACCGGATCGAGAACCTCTCCCGGCAGCTTCTGCGCGACCTGCGGCGCCGCGGGCAGATCGAGATCCGCAATTAGCGAGGGCCTGCCCCCGCTCCGCGACACCATCGCGCGGCACGGGCTGGATGCGCGCAAGGCGCTGGGCCAGCACTTCCTGCTCGACGAGGCGCTTTGCGCGCGCATCGCGGCGCAGGCCGGCGACCTGGCGGGCTGCCATGTGCTGGAGGTGGGGCCGGGGCCCGGCGGTCTGACCCGCGCGCTGCTGCGAAGCGCCGCGGCCGACGTGATGGCCGTGGAACTGGACCGCCGCGCCGTTGCCGCCTTGGCCGAACTGGAAGCGGCCTTCCCCGGACGGCTTCGCGTGGTGGAGGGCGATGCGCTGGCGCTCGACCCCGTCGCGCTGATCCCCGAGGGGCCGCGGCGGATCGTTGCCAACCTGCCCTACAACGTGGCGACGCCGCTGCTGGTGCGCTGGCTGCGCGGCGCCGCGGCGCTGGAAGGCATGGTGCTGATGTTCCAGCAGGAGGTCGCGGAACGCATCTGCGCCGCGCCGGATACGGAGGCCTATGGGCGGCTCGGGGTGCTGGCGCAATGGCGCTGCCGCTGCGCGATGCTGCTGCGCCTTCCGCCCGGTGCCTTCAGCCCGCCGCCGAAGGTGTGGTCCGCGGTGGTGGGGCTGGTGCCGCATGCGGAAGATCCGGGACCGGCGCTGTTCGCGGCGATGGAGCGGCTGACGGCGGCGGCCTTCGGGCAGCGACGGAAGATGCTGCGTGGCTCGCTGAAGTCGCTCGGCGGGGCGGAGGCGCTGCTCGAGGCGGCGGGGATCGATGGGGCGCGGCGGGCGGAGACGTTGAGCATCGCGGAGTTCGATCGGATGGCGCGGGTGCTGGCGGGGCGGGGGTGAGACGGGGCCCGCCCCGGCACATCAGCCCTTCTTCCCGCCGCCACCCTTTCGGGTCCGCTGCACCTCGGTCAGGGCGGCCTCCGCGTCCCGCAGCGCCTGGGCAATGTGCTCGGGATCGGCCTGGCCACGTACCTGCAGCACGGCGGCGGCAAGGGTGGCGATGATGAGCTGGCGATTGCCGCCCGCGGCGGGCTGATCGGACATCCGTGGTTCCCCTGTCGATGGCGGCGGCACAATGGGCCGGCAGGCGGTACGACGGCAAGCGCCCCTCTGGCTCCTTCGCCCGCGCCCCGGGGTGACGTGTCCCGCCGGCCGCCGCATGCTGGGCGCAACGGATCGCCCCCGGGGGCAGGTCCGGCGGAGGACCACGCCATGCGCCCCACCCGTCGCGCCCTCGCCGCGCTGTTTGCCGTGCCGGGCATTGCCCGCGCCCAGCCGTCCTGGCCGGAGCGGTCAGTGCGCATCGTCGTGCCCTTCGCGCCTGGCGGCCCGACCGACATCGTCGCGCGCGGCCTGGCGGAGCGGCTGCAGGAGGCCTGGCGCCAACCCGTGGTGGTGGAGAACCGGCCCGGCGGCGGCAGCACCATCGGCACGGAGATCGTCGCCCGCGCGGCGCCCGACGGCTACACCCTGCTGATCGCGGCGTCCGCGCATGTGATGAACCCGCCGGTGATGGCGCGCATCCCCTTCGACCCGATCCGCGACTTCACGCCGATCATCAACCTGGCCTTCCACCCGATGGTGCTGGCGGCGCATCCCTCGGTCGGCGTGCGGACCCTGCCGGAGTTCATCGCGGGGGCGAAGGCGCGGCCGGGCGGGCTGACCATGGTCTCCTCCGGTGTCGGCACGTCCAGCCATTTGGTGACGGCGCTCTTCGCCCAGGCCGCGGGGATCGAGCTGACGCATGTGCCCTTCAACGGCGCGGCGCCGGCGCAGGCGGCGATCCTCTCGGGCCAGGTGCAGGCGGGGTTCCTGAACGCCACCATCGGCGTGCCCCCTGTGCGTG
>JAIYAI010000213.1 GCA_027489135.1 Acetobacteraceae bacterium | reverse complement strand
GCCGGTGATGGAGGCGCAGCGCGTGCCGCCATCGGCGGTCAGCACGTCGCAGTCGATGGCGATGGTCATCTCCCCCATCGCCTTGCGGTCCACCACGGCGCGCAACGCGCGTCCGATCAGGCGCTGGATCTCCTGCGTGCGGCCGGACTGCTTGCCGCGCGCCGCCTCGCGGTCGCTGCGGGTGTGGGTGGCGCGGGGCAGCATGCCGTATTCGGCGGTGACCCAGCCCATGCCCTGGTTGCGCAGGAAGGGCGGCACGCGGCCTTCGACGGAGGCGGTGCAGAGCACCTCCGTGTGGCCCATCCGGATCAGGCAGGAACCCTCCGCATGGCGGGCGATGCCGGGTTCGATGACGACATGGCGCAGCGCATCCGCGAGGCGGCCGGAGGGGCGGGACATGAGATGAACCTTCGAGAGGGGGCGCCGCGGCCTACGCCGCGAGGAGAGATGGTGCCCAGGGGCGGAATCGAACCACCGACACTGCGATTTTCAGTCGCATGCTCTACCAACTGAGCTACCTGGGCCCATGCGGTGGCCCAAGGGCCACCGGGTGAGGGCGCGGGAGATACCCGAAGCCAATCGCGCTGTCTACCCGCTCAATCCTGGTCGTCGTCCTCCGGCTTGGCGGGGATGGCGTAGTCCTCCGACAGCCAGCGCCCGAGATCGACCTGCCGGCAACGGGCCGAGCAGAAGGGCCGGAAGGTCGCATCGGGCGGCCTGCGGCGGCAGACCGGGCAGGGCCCCAGCGGACGGGTGGGCGGGCGCGGCGGCGGCGGGGCGTCAGCGTCCATGCGTCGTCTCCTCGATCCGCTCCTGCCCGGGGAGGAGCGCTGCGTCTTCCCGCAGGTCGAGCGGCCGGGCCAGCGCCTCCTCTGTTGCCGCCAGGGCGCGCGGCAGGCGGCGCAGCGCCGCGGCCACGGCGGGTGCCGCGTGCAACGCCAGGCCGCGACCGGGGCGTGCCGCCACCTCCCGCACGAGGCGGCGCAGTGCGGCGAGGCCGGCGGTCGTCGGCGCCATGGCGCCGCCCAGCACCTCGTGCAGCGGCGGGTGGATGCGGCGGCGCAGCACCTCGAGCAGGCCGAGCGGCCCGAGGCCCTTCATCTGCGCCAGCGAATCCTGCGCAAGCGCCGCGGCGAAGGGCGCCTCCAGCGCGGCGCGGCGGCGCGCCGGCATGCCGGCGAGGTCGAGCAGGATCGGGCCGGCCAGGTTGCGCAGGCGGATCTGCCGCGCGGCCTCTGCCACGGCCAGCAGGTTCAGCCGCTCCTGTGCCACCGGGTCGCGGCTGCCGGCGGCGCTGCCGGCATCGATGTCGATGGCAGTGAGGGCGGGCGTGGGATGCACCAGGATGCGGCCGGCGCCGCCCGGCAGCGGGGTTTCCGGCTCGGCGAGGGCCTCGATCTCGGCCTCCAACGCGTCGTCGAAGACGGGCCTGGCGGAGAGGGCGACGCGGTCGCGCCCCAGCACGCCCCGCAGCGTGGTGGCGAGCGCGGGGTGATCGACGGTGACGGGTGCCTCCGCGTGCAGTCGTGCCAGGCGCAGCGCATGGCCGGGGCCGCGCGCGACCAGCGCCGCGGCGTCCTGGCCCGCACAGGCTGCGCGCTCGCGCTCGGTCAGGCGGGCGGTCACGCGCGGGCCCTTGCCGCCCTGAGCGGCGCGGATCACCCGCACCGGCAGCACCAGCCCCTCCTGGAGGCGCGGCGCGCCGGGGCGGCGGCTGTCCTCCTCCGGCAGGAAGCCGGCTGCGCCGCCGCCGAGCAGCATGAAGGCACCCGCCATCGCAGGGGCGAGCGCGGTCACGCGTGCCAGATGCAGGTCGCCCACGCCATCCGGCAGGTCTGCCCGGTCCGGCCAGTATTCGATCAGGTCGTCGTCCCGCAGCAGCGCCACCCGGACCTCGCCGGGGGACGCGCTGGCCAGGATGCGCAGGGTCACGGCCTCAGCCAGCCGATGCCGCGCAGCATCTGCGCCGTCTCGAAGAGCGGCAGGCCCACTACGTTGGACCAGGACCCGGAGAGGAAGCGGCAGAACATCTCGGCGCGGCCCTGGATGGCGTAGCCGCCGGCCTTGCCCTGCCATTCGCCGCTGTCGAGGTAGGCTTCCACCTGCTGGTCTGTCAGGCGCTGGAAGGCGAGGGTGGTCTCGACCAGGCGTGTGAGCGGCTTGGCATCCGGCCGGTGCAGCACGACGCCGGTGGTGACGGTGTGCCGCCGTCCGGAGAGCAGCGCGAGGAAGCGCCGCGCCTCCTCCCGGTCCGCGGGCTTGCCCAGGATGCGCCGGCCGACGCCCACCACCGTATCGGCGGCCAGGACCAGCGCACCGGGCGGGGCGAGGGCGGCCGCGGCCTGCGCCTTGCCGGCGGACAGCCGTGCCGCGAGCTTGCGCGGCAGCTCGGCCTTCAGCGGCGTCTCGTCGATATCGGCGGGCAGCACGGCATCCGGCACGACGCCGATGCGGGCGAGCAGGTCCAGCCGCCGCGGGCTCGCGCTGGCGAGCACGAGCGAGGGCCTCGGCGTATCGGTCATGGCGTCGGCGCGGGGGCAGGCGGCGCCCTACACGACGCGCCGGGGGGCATCACTTGAACCGGAACGTGATCCGCCCCTTGGTGAGGTCGTAGGGCGTCATCTCCACGTTCACGCGGTCGCCCGCCAGCACGCGGATGCGGTTCTTGCGCATCTTGCCGCTGGTATGCGCGAGCACGAGGTGCTCGTTGTCCAGCTTCACGCGGAACATGGCGTTGGGCAGCAGTTCGACGACCGTGCCGCTGAACTCGATCATGTCCTCTTTCGACATGCAGGACCCTTCAATGGTGCGCCGGCGGCCGCGGGGGCGGGCTGGCGGATGGATGGTGCGATTCGGCCGAGGCGGAGGGCCGCGCCACGCTCGGCGCCGGCGGGGCGGCGGGTTGGCGGAGGCGGCTGCGCCAAGGGGGCGACGGCAAGGCTCAACGGCCGCGGGAGGGCGGATTTGGCCGGGCGCAACATGGGCGGGGGGCGGGGCCGGGTCAAGCGCGACCGGCCGGGGAGGGTCAATCCCGCGCGGGAAACCAATCGGAGTCGAGCACCTCGCGGTCGAGGTCGAAATAGGGCGCGGTCGCGGTGAAGGCAGAGAGGGCGGCCGCAGCGTCCCTGTTGCCGTCCTGCGCCAGTTGTCGCGCCAGTGTCCGTGCGGCATGCGCCCAGGCCGGGTCGGCCAGCTCGGCGCGACGTCCGCGCAGGGAGGGGCTGTCGCCGAAGATGTCGCGGATCTGGCTGCGGAACTCGCTGACCTCGCCTTCCCAAGGGGCGACGTCGCTCTGGTCCGGGTGGAAGCGCAGCTTCAGCAGGTGCAGGACAAGCTGCCGCAGCAGGCTCTTCGCCGCGTTGCGCTGGGCCGATCCCAAATCCTCGATCTCCTCGGCGAGATGCGCGATGTCGAGGGCGTTCGGGCGCGCCCGCTCCGGCCAGGCGCGGAGCGCGGCGGCCTGGTCCTGGGTCCAGGCGTAGAAGTCGCGGTCGTAGAGCTCCGTCACCTCGGACATCGGCCGAAGATAGTCGCCGACCCTGGCCGGTCCAACATCATTCGAAGCGATGGGCCGAGGCCGGGTGCGGCGCGGCGAGCCGGTCCCGGCCATACAGCTTCGCGCGCAGCGTGCCGGGGCGGTATTCCCGCTTGAACCGCCCGCGGCGCTGCAACTCCGGCACCAGGTGGTCGGCGATCGCCTCGAAGGTCTCCGGCATCACGGCATAGGCCAGGTTGAGGCCGTCGCAGCCGGTCTCCGCCACCCAGGCCTCCACCGCATCTGCCGCCTGGCGGGCATCGCCGACGATCACCGGGCCGATGCCGCCGATGGCGCAGCGCTCCGCGATGTCGCGCACGGTCCAGACCTTGCCCGGATCGGCGCGCGTGATGTTCTCGAGCTGCGTACGGTAGCCCTCGCGCTCGATGTAGCGGATCTCCTGGTCCAGCGCGTAGCCGGAGAGGTCGAGGCCGGTCCAGCCGGCCATCAGCGCCAGCGCGCCCTCGGGGCTGGCATGCGCCAGGTATTCGGCATGGCGGTCCTCGGCCTCGGCCTGGCTTTCCGCCACCACCACGGTCAGCAGCGCGAAGACCTTCAGGTCGGCGGGATCGCGCCCCGCGGCCGCCACCGCCTCCCGCAGCTCCGTCGTCCGCCGCTTGATCACGCCGGCCGAGGGCCCGGAGACGAAGACGCATTCGGCATGCGCGCCGGCAAAGGCGCGGCCCGCGGTGGAACTGCCGGCCTGGTAGAGCAGCGGCGTGCGCTGCGGCGAGGGCTCGCAGAGATGGATGGCATCCAGCTTGTAGAAGGGGCCCTCGTGCCGAACGGGGCGGATGCGGGACGGATCGGCGAAGCGGCCCGTGGCGGCGTCGCGGATCGCGGCGTCGTCGGCCCAGCTTCCCTCCCACAGCTTGTAGCAGACCTGCATGTACTCCTCGGCCCGCGCATAGCGCTCGTCATGCGCGATGAGGCTGGGCAGGCCATGCGCCCGGGCGCCGCTGTCGAGATAGCCGGTGACGATGTTCCAGCCGATGCGCCCGTCCGTCAGGTGATCGAGCGTCGAGAAGGCGCGGGCCAGCAGGAAGGGCGAGGTCCAGGTGAGGTTCGCAGTGACGCCGAAGCCGAGATGCTCGGTCACCGCCGCCATGGCGGAGACCAGCATCATCGGGTCGTTGATCGGCATCTGCGCGGCCGAGCGCAGAGCGGCCTCCGGCCCATCGCCGTAGACGTCGTAGATGCCTATGACGTCGGCGATGAAGAGCCCGTCGAAGAGCCCGCGCTCCAGCGTGCGGGCGAGGTCCGTCCAGGTGCGCAGCTTGTTGTAGTCCCGCGCCCGATCGCGCGGGATGGTCCACTGCCCGGGCGAGAGGTGCCCGACGGTGTTCATCGCGAAGGCGTTGAACAGGATCTCGCGCGGCTGGGTCATGCCGCGATGCTACCCGTCAGCCGTGGTTCCTGCCCAGCCTCAGCGCGATGGAGCGCCCATGGGCGTCCAGCCCCTCCGCCCCGGCCAGCGCCACGGCGGCGGGCCCGATCGCGCGCAGCCCTGCTTCCTCCGCCGCCACCCAGGTCGTGCGCTTGAGGAAGTCGAAGACCGAGAGGCCGGAGGCGAAGCGCGCCGTGCGTCCCGTCGGCAGCACGTGGTTGGGGCCTGCCACGTAGTCGCCCAGCGCCTCCGGGCACCACCGGCCGAGGAAGGCGGCGCCGGCGTGGCGGATCTTCCCGAAAAGCGCCTTCGGGTCGGCCACCATGATCTGCAGGTGCTCCGGCGCCAGGTCGTTGGTCAGGGCCGCGGCCTCCTCCCAGTCCCGCACCAGGATCACGGCGCCGTGCTTCTTCCAGCTTTCGCCCGCGATGGCCGCGCGGGGAAGATCGGCGAGCGCCGCCTTCACCGCGGCCACCACCGCGTCGGCGAAGCGTGCGTCGTCGGTGATCAGGATGGACTGCGCGGCCTCGTCATGCTCGGCCTGGGCGAGCAGGTCCATCGCCACATGCGCGGGGTCGTTGGACGCATCGGCCAGCACGACCACTTCGGACGGGCCGGCGATGGAATCGATGCCGACGCGCCCGAAGACCTGGCGCTTCGCCGCGGCGACATAGGCGTTGCCCGGCCCGACGATGCGGTCGACGGGGTCGATCTTCGCCGTGCCCCAGGCCATCGCCGCCACGGCCTGCGCGCCGCCGATGCGCCAGATCTCGGCCACGCCGGCGCGCCGCGCGGCGGCGAGGACGAGTGGGTTCAACTCGCCCTTCGGGGCGGGCACGCACATCGCGATCCGCCCGACACCCGCGGCGCGGGCCGGAATCGCGTTCATCAGCACGGAGGACGGGTAGGCCGCCTTGCCCCCCGGCACGTAGAGGCCCACGGCATCGAGCGGCGTCCAGCGCATGCCGAGCGTCAGCCCCTCGGGATCGTCGAGCTCGAGGTCGCGGGGCAACTGCGCGACATGGAAGCGCTCGATCCGCCGCGCCGCGACGTCCAGCGCCTCGGCCAGGGCGGGGGGCACGGACGCGATCGCCGCGTCCATCTCCGCCTCCGTCACGCGGAGAGCGGCGGCGTTGTCCGGGGCATGGCCGTCGAAGCGGGCGGTGTAGTCCAGCAGCGCCGCGTCGCCGCGGCCACGGACATCGGCGATGATGGCGGCAACCGCGTCATCCACCTGCGCCGTCGTCTCGCGCGCCTGTTGCAGCAGCGCCTCGAAGCCGAGCGCGAAATCGGCGGCCCGCGTATCGAGCCTGATCATCGGGTGAGCATTCCGATCCGATTCACGCGCCGCGCCCTTGGCGCTCTGCGATCGGATCGGCCAGCGCGGCGCGGAACCGCGCGATCCAGCCGCCGATCGCCTCCGGCCGGGTCTTCAGCGCGGTGCGGTTGACGATGAGGCGGGAGGTGACCTTGGCGATCACCTCCGTCTCTACCAGGCCATTCGCCTTCAGGGTCGATCCGGTCTGCACGAGATCGACGATCAGCGAGGCGAGCCCAAGCGAGGGCGCAAGCTCCATCGCGCCGTTCAGGTGCACCACCTCCGCCTGGATGCCGCGGGCGGCGAAGTGGCGCTGCGTCACGCGCGGGTATTTGGAGGCGACGCGGATGCGCGACCAGCGGCTCGGGTCCTCGCGGCCGGCACGGTCAACGGGCTCCGCCACGCTGATCCGGCACTTGCCGATGCCGAGGTCGAGCGGCGCGTAGATCTGGTCGTCGTCGAATTCCATCAGCACGTCGGCGCCGCAGATGCCGATCTGCGCCGCGCCATGGGCGACGAAGGTCGCGACGTCGAAGCTCCGCACCCGCACGACGTCGAGGCCGGGATCCTCCGTCGGGAAGCGCAGGCGCCGGCTGCTCTCATCCGCGTAGTCGGCATCCGGATGGATCCCGGCGCGGCCCAGCACGGGGCCGAGTTCGGTCAGGATCCGGCCCTTGGGCAGGGCGAGGATGACGGGGGCAGCATCGGCCGGCGCCAGGGCACCGGGATTGGCAAGCGGCAGGTCCATTGGGGGGCCGTGTGTGTTCGGTGCGCGCTTCCTAGCACCGGGCCGCGCCAT
>JAIYAI010000151.1 GCA_027489135.1 Acetobacteraceae bacterium | reverse complement strand
TCCCCGCCGCCTCGATCGCCGTCGGGCCCGCGACCCGGAACGCCGAGGAGGACGAGAAATCCTTCATCTGCGAGACCATGGTGGTCTCCACGCTCTCGCCGGTGCCGAGGATGTAGACCGGCTTCTGCGGCATGTCCTTCGCCCGGTCGGCGCTGGTCAGGATCAGCGCACCACCGCCATCCGTCACCAGGCAGCACTGCAGGATGCGGAACGGGTAGGCGATCATGCGGCTGGCCAGCACGTCCTCGACCGTGATCGGGTCGCGGAACATCGCACGCGGGTTCTTGCCCGCCCATTCGCGCGTCACGACGGAGACCGTCGCCAGGTCCTCATGCGTGACGCCGCGGTCCTTCATGTAGCGCAGCACGGGGATGGGGAAGAGCGTCGGCGGGCCGAAGGGGCCGAAGGGCGCCTCGAACTGGCCGTTCAGACTCTCGGGCTCCGCCGGGCGCGGCGTGCCGTTGATGCGCGACCGGCCGCTCTCGCCATGCGTGATCAGGATGGTCTTCGCGTAGCCGGCATGGATGGCGGCCGCTGCGTGGCGGACATGCAGCATGAAGGAGCAGCCGCCCACCCCCGTGCCGTCCACCCACTTGGGCGTGATGCCGAGGTAGTGCGCGACCTGCTGCGGCATCATCGGGCCGACGCAGGCGACGCCGTCGATGTCGGAGGGTTTGAGCCCCGCATCGGCCATGGCGTTCAGCGCGGCATCCGCGTGCAGCATGATCTGCGACATGTCGGGGATGACGCCGAGCTTCGTGGTCTCGGCGGCGCCGACGATGGCGATTTCACCTGGCTTGATCATGGCGCGCTCCTCACGAGGCCGGCTTGAAGAGCGGCAGGGTGATGTCGTCGTCCATCTTCGTCGCATCGAGGACGAGGTCCATGTCGAGGACCAGCGCCTCCGGCGTCTGCGGGCAGTGGGTGATGTTGGTCATCATCCGCGGCCCCTCCGCGAGTTCCACGACCGCGATGGCGTAGGGCGGCGTGAAGCCCGGCACGGGGCGGTGGTGGATGACGTAGCTGTGCAGCTTCGCCTTGCCCGAGGCCTCGAAGACGGTGACGTTGCGCGTGCCGGTGTAGGGGCTGAAGGGGCGCGGCGGGAAATAGGCCTTTCCCGTGTCGCCGCAGCGCTGGAGGAGAAGCTTGCCCTCCTTCAGCCCGTCCCAGAAATGCTTGGTCTCGGGGGTGGGCTTGGGCTTGGCCCGGCCGGGTTCGAGCATGGTTGCCGCGTCCTCCTGTGCGCTGGTTGGGCGCGCAGGGTGGCACGCCCGGTCCCCTGCGGCGAGGGGCCCCGGTTCAGATGGGACCCGACCCGGCGAGGGGGCCCGGATCACATCGCCCCGGACCAGGCGTCCGGCAGCGCGACCACGCCGCCATCCTTCTTCAGCAGCCGGGCGAAGGCGGGGAAATGCATGTGCATGCCGGCCCAGACCAGCTTGTCGGTGGCCACCATGTCGAAGACGCGGCGGCGCGTCGCCTCGGCCTGCTTCGGGTCGATGTCGAAGGCCATGCAGACCTCGGGGCGGGGAATCTGGATCTCGGGGACGTGGATGATGTCGCCCCAGATCAGCAGGGACTGGTCGCCCGAGGCGATGAGGTAGCCGGTATGCCCCGGCGTGTGACCCGGGAAGGGCATCGCCGTGACGCCCGGAAAGACCTCGCCGCTCTCGAAGGTGCGGACCGCACCGGCCTTGCGGTACGGCGCGACCTGGTCGCGCGTCGCCTGGAAGTTGCGGGCGCGGGAGGTCTCGTCCGCCTTCGCCATCGCCGCGTCGTCGTGCCAGAAGGCGAGTTCGGCGGCGTGCATGACCAGTTCCGCATTCGGGAAGCGGCGATGCCCGGCGGCATCCGAGAGCCCGTTCGAATGATCCGGGTGGCAATGCGTCTGCAGCACCACGTCGATGTCGGTGGTCCTGATCCCCGCCGCCGAGAGGTTCTCGAACAGCTTGCCGCCCGTGGCCGCCATGGCGCTGCCGCAGCCGTTGTCGACCAGGGCGAGCTTGCCACCGGCATGGATCAGGAAGCAGTTCACCGCGGTGCGGCGCGGCACGGGGCGTGCGGCATCGCGCAGCGTCTGCGCCGCGTCCTCGGCCGCGATGTTCTGGATCACGGCCATCGAGCCGTCGAGGAAGCCGTCGGAGATCGCGGTGACGACGATGTCGCCCACCTTCCGATGATAGACGCCGGGCACCTGCCGCGCCGGAACCGCTGCCGCCATGATCCTGTCCTCCCCTGGATGCCGCGCGGAGGTTAGGCGGGGCGGGTCTCCCTGGGTAGGGGACTCGCCCGCGGGCGATCCGCCGTCACCCGGCGCGGATATTGACCAGGAATTCGGCGGTCTTGGCGCGTAGCGTCTCGGCCCGCCCGCTGAGGTCGGTTGCGGCGCCGAGCATGTCGCCCGAGGCAGCCCCGGTTTCATTCGCGGCGCGCCGGACGTCCTCGATCCGCGCCGCCGCGCTGCCGGTGCCGGCGGCGACCTCCGCGGCGCTGCGGGCGATCTCCCGCGTCGCGGCGCCCTGCTCCTCCACCGCCGCGGCGATGGCGCCGGTCACGGCGTTCAGCCGCTCGATGGTGGAGCCGATGGAACGCAGCGCCTCCACGGCATGGCCGGTCGCGCCCTGGATGGCGCCGATCTGGCTGCCGATCTCCTCGGTCGCCTTCGCCGTCTGGCCCGCGAGCGTCTTCACCTCCCCGGCGACGACGGCGAAGCCCTTGCCGGCCTCGCCGGCACGGGCCGCCTCGATCGTCGCGTTCAGCGCGAGGAGATTGGTCTGCCCGGCGATGTCGCCGATCAGCCGCACCACGTCGCCGATCTTCTGCGCCGCCTCCGCAAGGCCCTGCACCGTGGCGTCGGTGGCACGGGCCTGTTCGGCCGCATCGCGCGCCACCTGCGCGCCCTCGGCGACCTGGCGGGTGATCTCGGCGACGCTGGCGGCCAGTTCCTCGGCGCTGGCAGCGACGGCCTGCACGTCCGAGCCGGCCTGGGCGCTGACGGTGGCCACGGCCTCGGCCTCGCGGCCCGAGGTCTCCGCGGCCGCCGCG
>JAIYAI010000141.1 GCA_027489135.1 Acetobacteraceae bacterium | reverse complement strand
GTCGCGCACGGCGCGGGCACGGTAGGCGCGGCTCTTGTACCAGGCGGGGGGCCTGCCGATGATCGTGCGCGGGTAGCAGGAGCAGAGCGTGCAGACGATGACGTGATGCAGCCGGGCCGTGTCCTCGAGCACGCCGAGCGGCGGCGCGCCGGTCATCGAGACGCCGATCTTCTCCGCCGCGGCATGGCCATCGGTCAGCAGCAGGCGGCGGAAATCCGGGTCCAGCCAGGCGCGGGCGACGAGCCGGGCGCCGTTCTCGGGGCTGGCCTTGTCGGTCTGCGCTTGGCGCTCGGCCAGTTCGGCTTCCGTGACCACGCCCTTGGCGACCAGGGCGCAGAGCAGCTTCTCGAGGGCCGCGACGGAGGACGGGCGGGGCGGGGGGCTCATGCCATCACCTTTGCTTCGGCGGGTTCCAGCCAATGCTCGAAGATCTCGACCAGCACCTCGTCGCCGGGCTCGCCTTCGTCGAAGATCGGCGGCTGCGCGAAGAGCACGTGGTAGAGGACGCGCTTCGGCGCGGGGCGGGCGAAGGCGAGGTCCTCGGGGTTGGCGAAGGCGCCGAGGACCCGCTGGATGGTGCCCGTGCGCCCGCGCAGGTAGTGCGGCGTGCGGATGTGGCAGGGCCCGCGGCGCTCCGGCCAGTCGTCCTTCACCAGCACGGCGTCGCCGGGCGAGAAGCGGGGCGCCGGGGTCATCGGCCGATCTCCTCGGGCGTGACGATGCCCTTGTCGAGCAGCAGCGAGGTGATGCTGGTCAGCCAGCGTTCGTAGTAGGTGAGCTGGAAGTATTCGTCCTCGGGGATCGCCTCGATCCAGCGGCGCAGCTCGTCCACCGTCATCATGCCCTTTGACGCCAGCACCTGGCGCAACGCGTCGACCTGGCGGCCGAAGGCGTCGGGGGGGGTCTCGTCCCGCTCCACCGCCACGCAGCGGTAGCGGCCGAGGCCGCCGATATCGTGGGTCGCGGGGGTGGGGTCGGTCTCGCTCATGCGCCGAGCCTAGTGCGGCGGGCCGGGGAGCGTCCAGCGTCGACACCGGCTCACCGTTCGGGGAACAAACTTCGCGGAACCCGCGTGTTTCGGCTTGCCCCGGCGCGCCCGGCCTGCGCGTGCTGCAGCGCACACACAGGACCGCGACATGCAGATCAGCGCCGGCTGCCGAATCGAGTATGACTGCCCCCAACCCACCCCGATGCTGCTGATGGTTAGCCCGCATCCCTCCCGCGCCGTCGACCTGATCGGCCCGCATGAGATCACCACCGACCCGCCCGTGCCGTCCCGGCACTACCACGACAGCTTCGGCAATTTCTGCACCCGGGTGGTCGCCCCCGCGGGCCACTTCACCATCGCCACCCGGCTGCTGATCGCGGATTCCGGCCATCCGGACCCGGTCGTCCCGGCGGCCTGGCAACGCCCGATCCAGGACCTGCCCGACGACCTGCTGATCTACCTGCTGGGCAGCCGCTACTGCGACACGGACCGCCTCTCGGACTTCGCCTGGGCGACCTTCGGCCAGGGTCCGACCGGCTGGCACCGGGTGCAGGCGATCTGCGACTTCGTCCACAACCACATCACCTTCGGCTACGAGCATGCCCGCCCGACGCGCGAGGCCTCCGAGGCGCTGGCGGAGGGCAAGGGAGTCTGCCGCGACTACGCCCACCTGGCCGTCACGCTGTGCCGCTGCGTGAACATCCCGGCGCGCTACTGCACCGGCTATCTCGGCGACATCGGCGTGCCGCCGGCGGGGCCGATGGACTTCGCCGCCTGGTTCGAGGTGTATCTGGACGACCGCTGGCACACCTTCGACGCCCGCAACAACACGCCGCGCATCGGCCGCATCCTGATGGCGCGGGGGCGGGACGCGACCGACGTGGCGATCGTCACCAGCTTCGGGCCCTGCACCCTGACAGGCTTCGCGGTGATGACGGACGAGGTGCCCGGCTAGAGCAATACCCGGAGCAGCTTGTCTCTGTTCTGATGGATCACGCCGTGATCGATCAGAACGGAGGCTGCTCTGCAGCGTGATCGCCGAGGGTGTCATCACCGACGGTGTGAATCACGCGCCAGATCAAAGGCTTGGACCATGATGCGCGCCTCGGCGCGCGCGGATCATGGTCTAGTTCACGGCCTCGTCCGGCGTCACGCCCCAGATCTCGGCGCGGCGGATGTAGCCGCGGTAGTCGCCGACCTGCACCTCGCACCAGGCGCTGCCGGCATCGCACTTGCGGATGCGGCCGACCACGCCTGGGCGGAGGCGCGCGACCTCGGTGGCGCCCTCCTCCGGCCGGCGGCGCAGCGGGCGGTCGTTGCCGGCGGGGATGAGGAAGCTGCGGCGGTTGGTCAGCAGCGGGCGCTGCACCCAGCCCTCGGTCCCCTCCGGGTCGCGGATGCGGCGCCAGAGCTGGTGCTCGTCGACGATCTGCACGGGCAGGTCGCGGCGCTGGTAGGTCCATTCGATCGGGTAGCGCAGGTCCGGCCCGACGCGGAGGTTCACCTGGTTCGACCCGAGCGAGGCGTAGCGCGGCAGCGGCAACTGGGTGGCACTGCCGACGCGCGGCGCC
>JAIYAI010000265.1 GCA_027489135.1 Acetobacteraceae bacterium | reverse complement strand
CTCAAGCGGCGGAAGGACTACCGGCTGGTATTCAACGTCACCAACGCGACCGGACAGGGCTGGGCATCCTTCGCCAGCGAACTCCTCGACCCCGCCGGGCAGCGCAACGACCGCCAGGATCCGGCCTCGCAGCCGGGCTTCGTGCCGGCCGGCTGGTCCACCTCGAGCGACCGGGACAAGCTACGCTTCGCCACGGCGCGCGACATCGCCCGCGGCATGACGGGGTTCGCCGGCATCGTCACCGACGAGCGTGGCGACGAGCGGGACTGGATCAGCTTCGTGCAGCGCAGCCTGCTGTCCGGCGGCGCGGCGGTCGCCAGCTTCGGCGTCCGGGACCGCGACCGGCACAGCCCCTTCCTGCTGGTTCACCTGCCCAGCGTCGCGGGCCTGCAGGCGGTGCCGGCCCCGGTGCCGGAGCCGGGCACCCTGGCGCTGGTCGGCGCCGGCCTCGCCGGTCTTGGCCTGCTGCGCCGGGGGCGGCGGCGCGCATCACGGTGAGGGCGGCCCCGCCGGCGCGGTCAGTCCGCGAATTCGGGATCCGTCTTCGCCAGCGCCCGCTTCATGCTCTCGAGATGCATGCGCGCGCGCACCCGGTCGCCGGTGCGCATCTGCGCATAGGTCTTCTCCGCCATCTGCTTCGGCACCGGCTTCAGCGGCCGGCCCGTCGACATGGCGATGACCTGCGCCTCGCAGGCGCGCTCGAGGTAGTAGAGGTCGTCCCAGGCCTCGGCCGCGCCGGCGCCGCAGACCATGACGCCGTGGTTCTTCATGAAGACGATGTCGGCGTCGCCGATCGAGGCGGCGATGCGGTCGCCCTCCGCCTCGTCCAGCGCCAGACCGCCATACTCCTCGTCCACCACGGTGCGGCCGTAGAATTTCAGCGCCGACTGCCCGGCCCAGACCAGCGGCGGTCCTTCTAGCATCGCCAGCGCCGTCGCGTTCGGCATATGGGTGTGGAAGCAGGCCTTGGCGCGCGGCACCTTCAGGTGCACGCGGGCATGGATGAAGAAGGCCGTGTCCTCCGGCACGCCGGTGCCGGCGACGACCTGGCCCTTGTAGTCGCAGATCAGCAGCTTCGAGGCGGTGATCTCGCTGAAGCCGTAGCCGTCGGGGTTCACCAGGAAGAGGTCGTCGCGACCGGGGACCACCAGGGAGAAGTGGTTGCAGATCCCCTCGTGCAGCCCGAGCTTCGCTGCCATGCGGAAGCAGGCCGCGAGGTCGACGCGCGCGGCGCGCACCGCCTCCGAATCGAGGTCCGAGTTGCGCAGGATGGCGGGGGTGTCGGGCATCGTCTCTGTCTCCGGCGGGGCGGTCGTTTCTCGCAGGCGCGCGCGGCGCCGACAAGCGCTGCCTCGCGCGAACGCTGCTTGCCCCGCGCCTGGCCCGGCCGGATGCTCCCCCATGGACAGCCCCGCCCCGCCGCCGCTCGCCGGCGTGCTCGAGACCGCGCTCTATGTCGACGACATGGCCCGTGCGCGTGCCTTCTACGAGACCGTGCTCGGCCTCGCGCCGATGTTCGAGGATGCGCGCCTGACCGCCTATCCGGTCGGCCCGCGCAGCGCGCTGCTGCTCTTCCTGCGTGGCGCGACGACCGAGACCGTCCACCTGCCCGGCGACATGGGGGAGATCCCGCCGCATGACGGCGCAGGCCCGCTGCACTGCGCGCTCGCCGTGGCGGAGGCCGACCTGCCGGGCTGGGAGGCGCGCCTCGCCGCCCATGGCGTGGCGGTGGAGGCGCGCACGCATTGGCCGCGCGGCAGCACCAGCGTCTATTTCCGCGATCCCGACGGGCACCTCATGGAGTTCGCCACGCCGAAGCTCTGGCCGGTCTGGTAGGGCCGGCGGCCTTCCCTATCCCGATTCGGCACCGGCAGAGACGCGCCTCGCCCGCGCTCTGGCACGGGCGCCGGACCTCGGCCTAGGCTGGACGGGAGGATGCCAGGGACGTCGACAATGACCATTGCCCTTCGCCGCCGTGCATTGCTGGCCGGGTTGCCGGCGCTGGCCGCGCCGCGCCTCGCCGCCGCCCAGGGCGCCTTCCCGAGCCGCCCGGTCACCCTCGTCATCCCCTTCGCCGCCGGCGGCGTCACGGACACCTCCGGCCGCATCGTCGCCCAGGCCATGGGCCGGGCGCTGGGCCAGCCCGTGGTGGTGGAGAACAAGCCCGGTGCCGGCGGCACCATCGGCACCGAGCAGGTCGTCCGCGCCACCCCCGACGGCTACACCATGCTCTACGGCACCCAGGGCCCGATGGCCGCGGCGCCGAACCTTTTCGCCAATCTTCGCTACGATCCGCTGCGCGACCTCGCCCCCGTGCACGGCACCGGCGCCTCGCCCAACCTGATCGTCACCGGCCCGTCGAAGCCCTGGAAGACCCTGGCCGAGTTCGTCGCCGCGGCGCGGGCGCGGCCGGGCACGCTGACCTATGGATCCTCGGGCGTCGGTACCTCGCTTCATCTTGGCGGCGAGATGCTGCAGCAGGTCACCGGGGTCGAGCTCGTCCACGCGCCCTACACCCAGGGCACCCAGGCGGTCAGTGACCTGATCGCCGGGCGCATCGACGTGATGTGGGACTTCCCGCTGACCGGCGCGCCGCATGTGCGGGAGGGACGGATGCGCGCGCTGGCCGTCACCGACACGAAGCGCGTCGCGTTGCTGCCCGACGTGCCCACCACGGCGGAGGCCGGCGTGCCGGGGATCGAGATGCTGGCCTGGGCGGGCAATTTCGTGCCCCGCGGCACGCCGGCGCCGGTCATTGCCACCCTCGCCGCGGCGACGCGCACGGCGCTGACCGACCCCAAGGTCATCGAGTTCTTCGATGGCTCCGGCATTCCGCTGTGGCCGGAGATGGGCACCCGCGAATTCGCCGGCTTCCTGGTCGAGGAATTGCCGCGCATCGCCGCCCTGATCAGGCGGTCCGGGGCGAAGCCGGAGTGAGGCTGGGGCGCCGCGCGATCCTGGCGATGGCCGGCATGGCGGGTAGCGGCCCGGCGCAGGCGCAGGGCCCGGCGCAGCCGGGTCTGCCGCGCACCCAGCCGTCGCCGCTGCGCGTCATCGGCACGGGGGCGGTCGAGCACGCGGTGCTCGACCTCGTCGCAAGCTTCATGCGGATGACCGGCACGCCCGTCGCGCTGGCCACCGGCAATGCCGGGCAGGTCGCGGCGCGGGTGCGCAGCGGGGAACCCTTCGACCTGGTGCTGAACGCCGCGCCGACCCTGGATGCGCTCATCGCCGAGGGCCGGCTCGATGCGACGACACGTGCCCCGCTCGGCCAGATGCGCATCGGCGTGGCGGTGCGGGCGGGGACGCCGGTGCCGGACATCGCCACGCCGGACGCGCTGCGCGCCGCGCTGCTGGCCGCGGACTCCGTCGCCCATTCCGATGGGGGGGCGGGCGCGACCTCGGGGCGGCACATCCTGGCGCTGCTGCAGCGTCTCGGCATCGCCGGTACGGTCGAGCCGCGACGGATGCCCTTCCCGCGGGGCATGAGCGCGGCCGAGGCGGTGGCGGAGGGGCGCGCCGCGCTGGTGGTGACGCAGATGAGCGAGATCCTCGTGGTGCCGGGCCTGACCGTCATCGGCCTGCTGCCGGAGGAATTCCAGCTGGTCACCACCTATGCGGGGGCGGTGCCGACATCGGCGCCGCAGCCCGCTGCGGCGCGGGCGCTGCTCCGCTTCCTG
>JAIYAI010000110.1 GCA_027489135.1 Acetobacteraceae bacterium | reverse complement strand
GCGGCCGGCCATGCCCTGATCCGGGCCGGGGGGCAGGAGGCGCCGCATGTATTCCCATTCGTGGTCGGTCATCGGCGCCCAGGGATGGGGCGGGGTGAGGGTCAGGATGGGGCCGACATAGAGGCGGTGGATGAGGTGGTGCTGTTCGAGGAAATGCGGGGGGAAGAGGTCGATGGGGGGAGGGGGCGGGCGGTGGGGGCGGCGGGGCATGGGGGGTGGTCCGCGGAAGGGGGGCCGGGAGGGTAGGAGACATGTAATGGCGTGACAAGGAAATTAAGCCTATTCTGGGCTGATTTTGCGTATAAGCCAAATGCCTTAATCATCCCTGCTGTACGGCGTCGGAGGCTGGGCGTGCGTCAAGATAATGTCACATATTTGGTGACCAATCTAGATGAGGGACGCGCGCCTGGAATTATGGCAGGCGCCGGCTCGTTCATTCCCTCTATCGGCTTAGCGACCTCTGCTATTGATATGTACCGTACCGTGGGCATTCATAGTAGTAACTTGGCAGAAATGAGTATGTCTCTGACGGACATTATGTCTATAAACTCATTATCGAAGGTTGCTGAGGGGGGAATTTCATCACATTTAGAATTGCAGCAGGCGGAAGTGGCCTTGCAGGCCCTTCTATTGCACGATTTCGTAAATGTCATAACTTACGGCCCGAAGATATTGAATGAAAATGGTCTAGTAACATATGGTAGGCCGGATCATGGCCTTCGCTCAAAGTTGGGATTCGAGATTGCGCAGCTTGCTGAGGGACGGGACTGGCTTGTTTCCCCAGAAATAGTTAGTGAGAAGAATGGGATCGTGATCTCTAGTTCACATGGCGGTAGTTCCTTGATAGGAAAGAGTATACATGATATAAATCCTCAAAATGGACCTTTTGAATATGGTGGTGAGTACGTAGATGAGGCACTGAATGCCGCAATTTTCGAGCACGGACTTCCAACCTACCTGTCAAAGCCTTCGCTGTTAGCGCCAGGACGTGGTCAGGGATTTGAGAAAAGATTCTACCATAAAATGAAAATTTCTTGGGACCGTGCTGTCGGGAACATGCCAATGCTGATATGCCCTGTAAATCCGCCGCCTCTTCTGGCTATAGTTATGAATCGTCTCAATAATAGACAAGATTTACTAGGCACACTGAGTGATCTTCGGAAGGAACTGGTGGATGTCCGTCTCGAGCTTCAGCGTCTAAACGAAATAATAACAAGCTCCAGATCACAAGAAGACATCGAATCGCTTGTGAAGCACTGGGATCAGAGTTTTGACGATATCGTGAGAGAGTCTAGAATGTCGAATGCAGAAAGAAATAGACGAATAATTGGAGTGGTGCATAAGCTGGGACGATCAATATTTAGGCCAATGGTTGCATTTTTCATGCGACAGACTGGCCTAACACTCTCTGACATCGAAAAGAAAATTGGAGACATAAATGATCTCGTGTCAGAATCAGATTTTTTGGTGAATAGAACAGTGACTGCTGCAACATTTTCGGCACTATTGAGAACCGAGTCACTACAAGTTTCCATGAAGCGCCTACTTACTGCCGGTGAATTGGCGTCGATCGACAAGTCCATAGCTTTCTCTGAGAGGCGAAAAGGCTAGCTATAGGTGAAATTTCCATTTGATTTTAACGAGTATCGGCGCGGCTTCTGTTTTGTCTCCGAACATCGAGCAGTCCGGTTGCCCCGCTGGAGGAGGATCCCTGGTCTACCCGACTGACCCCGCAATCGACGTCGCCCTGTCCCGCGGCGCCGCCGCCCGAAAGGCCGAGCCACGCGCCGCTGCCGTGCGTTACGACCGCGCGCTCGATCGCGTGCTGGTGGACCTCACCAATGGCTGCAGCTTCGCCTTCCCGCCGCGCCTGGCCCAGGAGCTGCAGGATGCCACCGTTGACCAGATCGCCGAGGTAGAGGTGCTCGGCGCCGGCAGTGGCCTGCACTGGGAGGCGCTCGACGTTGATCTGTCGCTGCCTGGGCTAATGGCGGGGCTCGTCGGCACCGCGGCCCACATGGCGGGCCGTGCCGGCCGCGCGACCTCACCTGCGAAGGCCTCCGCCGCGCGGACCAATGGCGCACGGGGCGGGCGGCCACGCCGCTCCGCCGGTGGCTGAGGCGCTTCGCCCCTGCCGCGCGGGAACGCCGAAAGGGATCAAAAAAAGGAGTGGGGGGTCGAGGGGGGCGAGTTCCCTCGCCCCCTTCGCCTTTTCCCCCTCAAGCCGGCGGCGCCTCCGCTCCCACCTGCTCCACGATCCGCCCGTACCATTGCGGCCGCCGGTGCTGGGCGAAGTTGAACATCTTCTCCTTGCCCTGCTTGCATGCGTCGAAGTCCACATCGGCGAGGATGATCTCGTCCCCCAGCGTCTTCGCCTGCGCCACGATGATCCCGTTCGGGTCGATGATCACGCTGCCGCCGATCAGCCCAGCCCCGTCCTCGTTCCCCGCCTTGGCGACGGAGACCGCCCAGGTCGCGTTCATGTAGGCGTTGGACTGCGCCGCCAGCGTCGAGTGGAACGTGCGCAGCTCGGCGCTCTCGCCCTCGCCGCCGTTCGGGTCGTAGGCGGCGGAGTTGTAGCCCATCAGCATCAGTTCCACGCCCTGCAGACCGTAGCAGCGCCAGCCCTCCGGCCAGCGGCGGTCGTTGCAGATCAGCATGCCGAGCACCGGCGAACCCCAGTCCTTTGGCCCGCGGAACGCCGGGAAGCCGAGGTCGCCGTATTCGAAATACCGCTTCTCGAGCTGCTGGTACTTCTGCCTGTCCTTGATCTCGACCGAGCCGGGCAGGTGGATCTTGCGGTACTTCCCCAGCACCTGCCCGTCCGGGCCGACAGTGATCGCCGTGTTGAAGTGCTGCCCCTGCTCCGTCAGCTCCGCGTAGCCGAGGTAGAAGCCCACCCCGAGGTCCCGCGCCCGGTCGAACAGCGCCTGGCAGTGCGGGTTGGGCATGGTCCGCTCGAACCAGGTGTCGAGCTCCTGCCGCTCCATCGGCCAGCGCGGGAAGAAGGTGGTCAGCGCGAGTTCCGGGAAGACGACCATCTTCGCGCCGGCGGCGGCGGCCTGCTCCAGCAGCGCGATCAGCCGGTCGAGCGTCTGGCGGCGCGTATCGGCACGCTGGATCGGGCCGGTCTGGGCGCCGGCGACGCGGAGGATGCGGGTCATGCAGGGGGCTCCGATGATGCGGCGCATCATCGCGGCCATGCCGGCCTCGGTCTAGAGACCGGCCGCCTGCCAGCCCTCGGCCGGTTCTTCGGGATGCGGCGTGAGGCCCGCGGCGCTCACGCCGATGATCGCCGCGTATTCGTCCTTGTCGGAGGCATCGCCGCTGACTCCGACCGCGCCGATCGCCGCCCCGTCCGCCCGGCACACCAGCACCCCGCCGGGCACCGGGATGAACCGCCCGTCCGACGCCGCCGCGATGGCGGCCTGGAAGGCCGGGCGCTCCTTCAGCCGGTCGCGGATCACCCGGCTGCCGATGCCCATGCCGAGCGCCCCATGCGCCTTGCCGCGCGCGATCTCGGCGCGGAGGATGCCCGACCCGTCCTCCCGCTTCTGCACCACCACATGCCCGCCGGCGTCGAGCACGACGACGGTCAGCGGCAGCAGCCCCGCCGCGCGGCCGGCCGCGAGGGTCGCGTCGGCGATCCGCTCCGCCACCGCCAGCGGCAGGTCCACGGCGATCGGCTTGACGTAGTAGTCGCCGCTCATCGGAAGAGGTCCCGCGCATCCTGGCGCGTACCGCCGAAGCCGCGCCAGGTCAGGATCAGCCCGAGCGCCGTGGCGATGCCGGTGGCGATGCCGCGCACGCCTTCCGGCGCCTGCGCGGCGACGGCGATGGTCGCGCCGATCATCCCCGCGCCGATGCCGACGGCCAGCGCGATCGCCGCCTGGGCGCGGCCCGGCTTCACCCGCGGCGGCGGCGCCGCGGGGCGAGAGGGGCGGGGTGGCCGCTTGATCCAGTGCCGTGGTGGTTTCGGCGTCTCAGCCCGTCGTGCCATGCGTCTCCCCTCGCGCCCGCCGGAGGGCCTCGATATCGGCGCCGAGGATCGCCGGCACCGCGCGCTCCACCTGGTCCCGCGGCCAATCCCACCAGCGGAGGTCGAGCAGCGCGGCGACGATATCCGGTGGGAAGCGGTGGCGCAGCACCCGCGCCGGGTTGCCGGCGACCACCGCATAGGGCGGCACGTCGGCCGCCACCACCGCGCCGGCGCCGATGATGGCGCCATCGCCCACGGTGACGCCGGGCAGGATCATCGCCTCCCGCCCGATCCAGACGTCGTGGCCGATGCGCGTGTCGCCGCGCGACGCGGCCTCCGGCATCGGCGCCCTCTGCCATCCCGGGATGGCGCCGAAGGGGTAGGTGGAGAAGCCGCCCTCCGGATGCGCGCCACCGTTCATGATGAAGCGCACGCCGGTGGCGATGGCGCAGTAGCGCCCGATCACCAGGCGGTCGCCGATGAAGGGAAAGAGGTAGTGGACGCAGCGCTCGAGGAAGCGCTCCGGCCCGTCGGGGTCGTCGTAGTAGGTGTCCTCGCCGATCTCGATCTGCGGATGGTCGACGACGGCGCGCAGGAAGGCGAGGCGCGGCTGGCCCGGGATCGGCGTGCGGGCGCGGGGATCGGGCGGCAGGTCAATCCGCTCCCAGGTAGGTCCCGGCGTGCTGGCGCTTCACGAAGCCGCCGGTGCCGGGCTTCGCCAGCACCTCTGCGCCGTCCCAGATCTGGCCGCCCCGCAGCCAGGCTGCGGCGACGCGCGCCTTCATCTTCCGCCCGTCATAGGGCGACCAGCGGGCGTCCTCGACATCCTGGATGTCGCGGGCGTCGAAGGTGAAGTCGCCGGGTTCCAGCACGCAGAGGTCGGCGTCGGAGCCCACCCGGATCGCGCCCTTCTTCGGGTAGAT
Source organism: Acetobacteraceae bacterium (assembly GCA_027489135.1). Classification (GTDB taxonomy): domain Bacteria; phylum Pseudomonadota; class Alphaproteobacteria; order Acetobacterales; family Acetobacteraceae; genus JAIEOP01. Next base: position 18,681 of record JAIYAI010000110.1, on the reverse strand, counting down.
GCCGTGGAACTTCGCCGGGCGCTCGGCGCAGTAGCGGGCCATCAGGGTCGGCGGCAGGCCGCGCTCGGCCAGCAGGGTGAACATCAGCGGCGCGAAGCTCTGCAGCCCGGTCAGGCCGGCGCCGGGGGCGAAGATGTCGCCCTTGTAGACCTTGCGCTCATAGGGCCAGGGGGCGTGGTCGGTGGAGACATAGGCGACCTTCCCCGCGACCAGCGCGCCCCACATGCGCTCCACCTCCTCGGCGGTGCGGAAGGGCGGGTTGCACTTCCCGAAGCCCTCCAGCCGGACCAAGTCCTCCTCCGTCATGCAGAGGTACTGGATGCAGGCCTCGCCGGAGGTCCTCGCCCCGCTGGCGCGGAACACCTCGGCCAGTTCGAAGCCGCGGGCGATGGAGGAATGGGCGATGTGGACGTGGCATCCCGTCTCCAGCGCCATCTCGAAAATCTCGAGATCGGCCATGCTCTCGGCCAGGGGCGGGCGGGTGCGGCAATGCATGATCGGGTCGGTGCGCCCCGCGGCGCGGGCCTGGGCGGTCAGCTTCTCGACCAGCTCCTGGTCCTCGTTGTGGATGGCGCACATCAGGCCGGTCTTCGCGATCTCCCGGAACGCCGCCAGCATGGTCGGGTGGTCGATGCGCGGGAAGCGCACCGCGTCGTATTCATAGGTGGAGAGCTTGAAGCTGCACGCCCCGGCCTCGGCGATGCCGGCGATGTCGTCGACGTTCCCGTCCTTCCGGATGGTGCCGTAGAGCGCCATGTCGACATGGCTGGTCCTGTCCACCCAGCCGATCTTCTCCCGGAAGAGCGTGGCGTCCGTGACCGGGTGCGGAACGTCATAGGGCATGTCGACGCAGGTGGTGACGCCGCCGGCCGCGGCGGTGCGGGAGGCGCCCTCGATCCCCGGCCAGCCGCGGGAGGACGCGGTGTGCATGTGCCCGTCCACCAGCCCCGGCAGCACGTACTTGCCGCTGTAGTCCACGATCGCGGTGGCCGGCGGCGGCGCGCCCTGGCCGATGGCGGCGATCACCTCGCAGCGGATCGCGACATAGCCGTCGGTCAGCACGCCCTCGGGCAGGACGAGATCGCCACGGATGACGCGGTCATAGGGGGCGGGGGTCATGCGGACAGCCTCGGGCAGGGATCGCCGCGAGGCTAGGCGCCCCCGGCCCGAGGCTCAACCCGACGCGTCAGGACCCCGTGGCCGGCGCCCGTGGGGCCGCCTTGAAGGCGAGGTAGCTTGCATGGCTGATGCCCAGCAGCGTCACCAGCGTGGAGGGGAAGTCGGGCAGCGCGCTCCAGTTGACACCGCAGCCCTTCTCGCGCGCCTGCTGCGCCGTCTCGAAGCCGCAGAGCAGGGCCTTCTGCTCGATCAGCCCGTCCCGGAGGCCGGGCTCCAGCGCGGCCACCACCGCGCCGCCGCCGCGGATCGCCACCACCACCATCATGAGATAGGCGCAGAGCAGCAGCACGGTGATCAGCAATTGCTGCACCTTGCTGATATCCACCGTGCCGGCCGTGGCGATGTCGTCACCCAGGATCATGTCGGCAAAACGCGGCGTTTGGCCCTTCGGGCGCTCGGCGATCTGACCGACCGCCTGCACCTGTTCGGCAAAGCGGGAGGTGGCCGCCGCGACCTGCTCCGTCGTCGCCTGGGGCTCGCGCGCCTTCAGGCTGAGCAGCGACGGCGCGGCGACGCCGGACGCATAGGAGATGCCGAGCGCCAGGAAGAGGTTGTCGGGGATGAAGATGTGCAACGCGGTGGCGCCATGCCCGGTCCAGAGCCGGATGGCGCAGACCGCGGCCAGGCTGCCCAGGATGATCCAGGTCCAGCCCACCATCTGCAGCCGCGACAGGCTGTAGTTGTTCAGCCCGTTCACCAGCATGCCGGTCCAGTAGACGCTGATGGCCCGGCCGAAGGCGGCGAACCAGATCAGCAGCCCGGCCAGCACCGTCCCCAGCATCATCACCCGAACATGCGGCAGCAGCGTTCCATCGCCACCGAGGAAGAAGGGTATCCCGGCGACGCCTGCGGCCAGGACGGCCGTGCCGATCACGATCAGCCCCAAGAAGCTTCGCATGCCGTCCTGCCTCCGCTGCTACGACCTGTTGGGACAAGCCTACGCAAAGGGGGACGCGCGCGTCGCCATCCGGATTCGGTATGGGCGCGGTCAGCGGGCAGGCGGTGGAACGGCGCGGGGAGGCGCTCCTGCTTTCGGCGTCTCTGGCGCCGGTGCCAGGATCCCCGGGTCACCGCCGCCACGCGGCACCGCGGCCTCCTCGCGCGACGCCGGCGGCATCCGCGGGCGCAGCGGTGCGGGCGCGGGCACGATCCGCTCTGGAACCGTGATGCCGGGATCGGGCTCCACCTCGCCGGGTCGGATCTCTGGCGGCACGAGCATGGCGGGGGGAGGGGTTGGCTGCGCCACGGCCGGCGTGACGCAGAGAAGAAGCAGCAGGCAGGGACGGTGCATCCAGCACCAACGCCGTGCCGCCGCGCAGCGTTGCCGACCCGTCAGATGATATAGAAGAAGAGCGCGCCGAAGATCGCGGCCACGGCGATCAGGGTTTCGGGGGTGGCTTCTGCCATCGGTCCTCTCCCGCCGGACCATTTCCGGCGTGCGGGAACCATGCACCGATCCCGTCAGCCCCGGCTGTGCGCCGCCGCACAGCCCGAACTGCCCACGGCAGAAGGACCCGCCGCGCCGCCTCCGTCTCACGCGCCGCGGTCTGGGCCAGCGCCAAGCCGACACGCTTCACCGCCCGAGCGAGCCGCCCGCGAAGGCGCCGGTCGACTGGCAGGCAGCCGGCTCCCGGGCGCTACGAGCCGATCGATGAGTGCACGAAAGCGTCCTGCCCGGGATCGAACTCGGCCAGTGCCTGCGACACGAACTCCAGAAAGCCGGCCACATTGCGGGACACCCGCGGCGTCTTCCGGTAGAGCGCGTGCAGCGGCGGACCATCCGGCAGGGACCACCCGGGCAGCAGCCGCACCAGCATGCCCGACGTGACGAGCGCGAGCTCGATCATGCCGATGCGGATGATGCCCGCGCCACCAAGAGCCATGGCAACCAGGATCTCCCGGTCATCGCTCGTGACGGTCGTCGGAACCCTCACGACCCGGTTCTCGGCGCCGCGCGTGAAGCGCCATTCGTTCGCCGCGCGCGGCAGCTGCGGCGGCTTGTGGACAAGGCAACGATGCCGCACCAGGTCCTCTGGCGCCTGCGGCGTGCCCATCGCGCCGAGGTAGCCCGGTGCCGCATAGACGGCGTGTCTGATGTGCCCGAGGCGTCGCGCGACGAGGCTGGAGTCCGGCAGGTCCTCGGCCCTGAGCAGCAGGTCGATGCCGGCCTCGTGCATCTCGCTGATCCGGTACTGGGACAGCAGTTCGAGCTGCAGCTCAGGATGGCGGGCCAGGAAGGGGCCGAGCCGGGGACCGATGATGCTCCGCCCGACGCCCGACCCCATGCCGACCCGCAGCAGGCCTCGCAGCTGCCGCGACGAATCCTCAGGCCCCACCTCGTCGAGCTGGCGCAGCCGCTCCAGCACCTCCCGCCCGCACCGACATGCGGCCTCGCCTGCCTCCGTGAGGTGCAGCCGACGGGTGGTGCGATGAACGAGGGGCGTGCCGAGACGACGCTCGAGCTCGGCGATGCCGTGGCTGACGGCCGACGGCGTCACGCCTAGCGTCGCGGCCGCCCGCGCGAAGCTCCCCGTTTCGGCGGCGCGCACCAGCATCTCGAGGCTGCGAACCCGGTCCATCGGCGGTCTCGCCCATATGGTTCCACGCCAGCATTCATGAATCCGGCTCAACAGTGAAGTGTGTGGATGGTGCCTTCTGGCGAGGTGTCCCGAAGCCGTAGGGTGTCCCAGAGCCGCAGGCAGAGGAGACCGACTTGCTGCGTTCTCGCCCCCGCGTTCCGCGCCGCCGCGACATGGTCGCCGGCCTTGTGGCCCTCACGGGCGCCGCCCTCGCATCCCGGGGAGGGCTGGCGCAGGGGTTTCCAAGCCGCCCGCTGCGGCTTCTTGTCCCGGTGCCACCGGGTGTCAGCTCCATCGACCTCGTCGGACGGACGATTTCCGGGGCGATGTCCGACGTGCTCGGCCAGCCGGTGGTCGTGGAGAATCACCCGGGCGCCGGCGGCATCGTGGCTGCCGAAGCCGTCCTTCGGGCGCCGCGGGATGGACACACGCTGTTCATGGGCGGCGTCGGATCGCTCGTGGACGCTTTCCTCGCGGCCGGCCGGCCGCCTCTTGATCCGCTGTTGGACCTGCAGCCGGTAGGCCGGATCACGCGGGACCATTGGCTGGTCGCGGCGAGCCACGGCCTCGGCGCGACCTCGGTGGCCGAGCTCGTCGCGCTGGCTCGGGAGCGGCCGAGGCTGTTGACCTATCCGTCGTTCGGCATCGCCAGCCCGTTCCACCTGGCCGCGGTCCGGTTCTGCCGCGCCGTCGGCATCGAGGCGACGCATGTGCCCTATCGGGACAGCTATCTTGCCGATCTCGTCGCGGGCCGGCTGTCCTTCGTGGTCCAGGTCTCCCCGCCCCTGCAGCCACTTGTCGCCGAGGGACGGCTGCGTGGGCTCGCCGTGCTCTCATCCGCCCGGCTGCCGGCGCTGCCGGACGTCCCCAGCATTGCCGAGGCCGGCTTCCCCGACCTGCTGCACAACCTCGGCGTGGTGCTCTACGCGCCCAAGGGCACGCCGCCGGCCGTGATCGAGCGGCTGAATGCCGCCCTGAACGCGGCGCTCGCCGTCCCGGCGATCCGCGCCCGCCTGGCCGAGGGCGGGATGGAGGCGGTCGGCGGCACCCCTGCCGACGCCGCGCGCTTCGTGCGCTGGAACCTCGCCACCAATGAGGAGGCGCGCGCCGCGACGCTGGCCGATGGTCGCTAGTCCCGCGGCGGAGAACGCCGCCACCGCCGCCGAGGTGATGCGGCTCGCGTTGGCGTACCAGGCCGCGCGGCTGATCCATGTCGCGGCGGAGTTGCGACTTGCCGACCTGCTGGTGCAGGGCCCGCGACACGCCGAGGATCTCGCCGCCGCGGTTTGTGCGCATCCGCCATCGCTTCGGCGCCTGCTCCGTGCGCTCGTCGCGCATGGCGTCTGCGTCGAGGGGAGCGATGGCCGGTTCGGCCTCGGGCCGCTGGGCGCCCCCCTTGTGTCGGACGCGGCGCACTCGGTGCGCGACCTCGTCCTGATGTGGGGTGACGACGATTTCTGGGAAAGCTGGGGCAGGCTGGCACGGTCGGTCCGGACCGGCGAGACGGGCTCGGGGCACGACCCCGCGATGGAGGACGCCTTCGCACGCTATGCCGGCGACCGCAGGCTTCGGACGGTTTTCGGGGCGGGCATGAACGCCCTGTCGGTCGCGAGCGCGTCCGCGGTGGTCGCGGCCTGCGAGGTCTCCGCCGCGGCGTTGGTGGTGGATGTCGGCGGCGGCCATGGGCGCCTGCTGGCCGAGGTCCTGCGTGCGAGTGCCGCGAGCCGCGGGATCCTGCTGGAGCGGGCGGAGGTCGTTCCCGGGGCTGAAGCGGCCCTGGCGGCCGCTGGCGTGCGGAACCGCTGCGAGATCGTCGCGGGTGACATGTTCGCCCGGGTTCCCCCCGGTGGCGACCTCTACCTGGTGAAGAGCGTGCTGCACGACTGGGATGACGCACGCGCCGTGACGATCCTGCTCAACTGCCGCCGCGCGATGGATGAGCGGCCCGGAGCGCGCCTGCTGATCGTCGAGCGTGTCCTGCCGGAGCGCGCCGAAGCGACGCCCGACGCTCCGGCGCTGATGCTGGCGGACCTCAACATGCTTGTCCGGACCGGCGGGCGCGAGCGCACCAGGGCCGAGTTCCATAGGCTGCTGGATGCTGCGGGCCTGCGGTTCACCCGCGTTCTGCCCACGACGACACAGCTGAGCGTGATCGAAGCCGTCCGCGCCTGAAGCGCGCAGCGAGCTGCCGTGGCGTCCCGTGTCGCTCAGTCGGGGCTGGCGAAGACCCGCGCCGCCGTCGCCCGCGCCAGCCGTGCCGCTTCCGTCTCGCGCTCCGCATTCCAGACCAGCGCGACGCCGACGCTCTCCACCGCCGCGCGCAGCGGCCGGAACCCAACGCCGGGGGGCGAGAGGCGCGCCATTGCCGAGCTCACCAGCGCCACCCCCAGCCCCGCCGCGACGATGGCCAACTGCGCCATGGCGCTACCCACCTCGCGCACGCTGCGCGGCTCGAACCCCGCGGCGCGGCAGGCGGCGACCTGGCGGTCGAAATAAGCCGGGCTGATCGAGCGCGGCAGCGAGACCAGCGGTTCCTCCGCGAGCGCCGCCAGTTCCAACGGCCCGGGATCGCCGAGCAGCGCATGCCCCTCCGGCAGCGCCGCGACCAGCGCATCCGACCCCAGCGCCAGCACGCCGAGCGGCGGCCGCGCGCCATCCAGCCGGGCAAGCGCGAAATCCACCTCGCCGCGGCGCAGCGCCTCCACCGCATCGACCGTGTCCATCTCCTCCACCACGATGGCGGCATCGGGCTGGCTCTCGCGCAGCGCGCGGACCAGCGGCGGCAGGTAGTCGAAGAGTGCCGAGGTGACGCAGGCCATGGCCATCGGCGCGTGGCGCCCGGCTCGGAGCTCCTTCGCCAGCGCCTCCACCTGCTTCGCGTCCTCCGCCAGGCGCCGCAGCATCGGCAGCAGCGCCTCTCCGGCGCGGGTCGGGCGCGTGCCCTTGCGCGTGCGTTCGAGCAACTGCACGCCGAGTTCCGCTTCCAGCGCCTGGATCTGGGCGGTCAGCGGCGGCTGCGAGAGGCCGAGGCGCGCGGCGGCGCGGCCGAAATGCCCTTCCTCGGCGACCGCGAGAAAATGGCCGAGGCGGCGCACGATGCGGAAATCCATGGGGTTTCCAGAGGTCGGAGACGCGGGAGACGCCACCCCCACCCCAGCCCTCCCCCGCCAGCGGGGGAGGGAAGAGCGGCGTGTCCGATACCGAAACCCTATCGAGCCCGCGCGTCAATCGGAATGGACGAAGGCGCGGAACGGGACCACAAACCACCCCCAGTCTCAAACCGCATCAGGGGAAACGCGCACCCATGCAGCTCCATCCCGTCAAGCTCCACCCCTCCAAGGCGCTGCTCCCGCGCGAGGAACAGCTCGCCTGGAAGATCGCCGGCGTCGCCGCCGACAAGGTCGCGGTCGAGAAGGCGGTGGCCGAGATGATCATCAACCGGATCATCGACAACGCCTCCGTCGCCATCGCCGCCATCAACCGCAAGCCCGTGGTCTCGGCCCGCGCCATGGCGCTCGGCCATCCGCATAGGGCCCGCGAAGGCAAGGCGGGCGCCACCGTGTTCGGCGTGAAGTCCGCGACCGTGGTCTCCCCCGAATGGGCGGCCTGGGCGAACGGCACGGCGGTGCGCGAGCTCGACATGCACGACACCTTCCTCGCCGCCGACTACTCCCACCCGGGCGACAACATCCCGCCGATCCTGGCCGTCGCGCAGCATCTCGGCCGGTCCGGCCGCGACCTGATCCGCGGCCTGGCGACGGGCTACGAGATCCAGATCGACCTCGTCCGCGCCATCTGCCTGCACGAGCACAAGGTGGACCACATCGCCCATCTCTGCCCCTCGGCCGCCGCCGGCATCGGCACGCTGCTCGGCCTGAAGCAGGAGGTGGTGTTCCAGTCCATCCAGCAGGCGCTGCACACCTCCATCTCCTTCCGCCAGTCCCGCAAGGGCGAGATCAGCAGCTGGAAGGCCTATGCCCCGGCGCATGCCGGCAAGCTGGCGGTGGAAGCCGTGGACCGCTGCATGCGCGGCGAGGGTGCGCCCTCCCCGATCTATGAAGGCGAGGACAGCGTCATCGGCTGGGTGCTGTCGGGCCGCACCAAGGCGGACCAGGACGGCCGCAACGCCGCCTACGAGCCCGTCTACTATAATGTGCCGCTGCCGAGCCCGGGCGAGCCGAAGCGCGCCATCCTCGACAGCTACACCAAGGAGCATTCGGCCGAGTACCAGTCCCAGGCGCTGATCGACCTGGCCTTCCGCATGCGCGAGGGCATCAAGGACTGGGATGCGGTGGACCGGATCGTCATCCACACCTCCCACCACACCCACTACGTGATCGGGACCGGCGCCAACGACCCGCAGAAGATGGACCCCAAGGCCAGCCGCGAGACGCTGGACCACTCCATCATGTACATCTTCGCCGTCGCCCTGCAGGACGGCCGCTGGCACCATGTCGACAGCTACGCCCCGAAGCGGGCCGGCCGCGCCGACACGGTCCGCCTCTGGCACAAGATCGAGACCCGGGAGGACCCGGAGTGGACGCGCCGCTACCACTCCCGCGACCCGAACGAGCTCAGCTTCGGCGGGCGGGTCGAGATCTTCATGAAGGACGGCTCGAAGATCGCCGACGAGCTTGGCGTGGCGAACGCCCATCCGAACGGCGCCAAGCCCTTCGGCCGGGCCGACTACATCAACAAGTTCCGCATCCTGACCGAGGGCATCCTGACGACGCGGGAGATCAACCGCTTCCTCGCCGACGTGCAGGACCTGGCCAAGATCCCTGCCGGGGAGCTTTCGGTCCTCAACGTCGCGCTGCCGGCCGGCACGCTCGTCGAGGGCAAGCCGGGCATCTTCTGAACACCGGCGTAGTGGCGGGCGAGGGGACTCGCCTGCCGCTCGATCCCGCGCGAGCATGGGGCCGGCCGCCCGTGCCGCGCCCGCTGCCACCCGATCCGCCCGGCCCCTGGAGGCCGGACCCAAGCCTGGAGAGGAACCAGCCATGAGCGAAACCGAAAAGCAGCCCGAGATCTACAAGGGCCTGGTCGGCGTCTATGCCGACGTCTCCACCATCTCGAAGGTGATGCCGGAGACCAACAGCCTGACCTATCGCGGCTATGCCGTGCAGGACCTGGCCGAGAATTGCTCCTTCGAGGAGGTCGCCTACCTGCTCTGGGAAGGCGAGTTGCCGAACGCGCAGCAGCTTGCCGACTTCAAGGCCGAGACCGCGGCCGAGCGGGAGATCAGCCCCGCCCTGCATGCGGTGATCCGGCACTTCCCGAAGGACGGCCACCCGATGGACGCCATCCGCACGGCGGTGTCCTTCATGGGCCTCGAGGATCCGGAGACGGCGGACGTCTCCCAGGCGGCGCAGTACCGCAAGGCGAAGCGCCTGTTTGCCAAGATCCCGACGGCGATCGGCGCGGCCTACCGGGCCTCGAAGGGCCTGCCGCCGGTGGTGCCGAACCCGAAGCACAGCTTTGCCGAAAACGTCTTCAACCTGATCCAGGACCGGGTGCCGGAGCCGGAGGTACTGAAGTCCTTCGACGTCTCCATGATCCTGTATGCGGAGCACACCTTCAACGCGTCCACCTATACGGCGCGGCTGATCACCTCCTCGGTGGCCGACATGCATGCCGCGGTGACCGGGGCGATCGGCAGCCTGAAGGGGCCGCTGCATGGCGGCGCCAACGAGGCCGTGATGCACATGCTGAAGGAGATCGGCGACCCGAAGATCGCGCGGGAATGGCTGCAGACCCGCTTCGACCACAAGGCGCTGGTCATGGGCTTCGGCCACCGGGTCTACAAGTCGGGCGACAGCCGCGTGCCGACGATGAAGAAGTATGCCGAGATCATGGCCGAGGTGGTGCAGGACCGCACCTGGATGGCGATCTCCCGCGAGCTGGCGGACGAGATGCTGACCAAGAAGAACATCCACCCCAACCTCGATTTCCCGGCGGGGCCCGCCTACTACCTGATGGGCTTCGAGATCCCGCTGTTCACGCCGATCTTCGTCGCCAGCCGCATCACCGGCTGGTCCGCGCATATCCTGGAACAGGCGGCCGACAACCGGCTGATCCGCCCGCTGTCCTGGTACACGGGCCTGGAGCAGCGCCCCGTGCCGCCGATGTCGGCGCGCGGCTGAGGTGTCCGGGGAAGGGGGGCGCGGCGCGTCCCCCTACACCGGCGACATGCCCCGCGCGGTCGCCGGATCCAGCGTGAACAGTTCCTGCGGCTTCCGTACGCCGCGCAGCGCGTAGCGGCCGAGCGAGACCAGCCGCGCCCGCGCCGGCGCCGAGAGCGCGCCGAAGGCCTCCGACGCCACCAGGGGCTGGTCCAGGGTCCGCCCCATGCCCTCGATCCGCGCGAGCTCGTTCACCGCCGGGCCGATGACGGTGAAGTCCAGCCGCTCCCGCGAGCCGATGTTGCCGTAGAGCACCTCCCCCACATGCAGGGCGAGGTGCAGACCCGTGCGCGGCTGCCCCGCGGCGGCGCGACGCGCGCTGAGCGTCGCCACGGCGGCCATGGCATCCTCTGCCGCGTCCAGCGCGCGGATGCAGGCGGGCGCGCCGCCGAAGGGGAAGATCGCCAGGATGCCGTCGCCGATGAACTTCAGCACCTCCCCGCCATGCTCGGTGACGGCGCCGACCACGGCATCGGCGTAGTCGTTCAGCAGCGGCATGAGCTGCGCCGCCGGCACCGCATCCGCGATGCGGGTGAAGCCCACCAGGTCTGAGGACCAGAGCACGGCGGAGGTGGTCTCCGCGGTGCCGCGGCGGATGGTGCCGTCCAGCACGCGCCGGCCCGGGTCCTGCCCGAGATAGGTGCGCATCAGCACCCGCCCGGCATCGACCGAGATCATCGTCTTCTGCGCATGGGCAAAGGGGATGGCGAGGCGGCCCAATAGCGCGACCTCCTCCGCCGCGAAGCCGCCGGGTCGGTCGGTCTGCGCCGACAGCAACAGGCCCGGGATCGCGCCGAGGGTGCTGCCCGCGCCGAAGCGCACGGACATCGCCAGGTAGTCGGTGGCGCCCGCGGCGACGAAGCGGTCGAGCAGGGAGAACTCACCGGGCAGGTAGGTGCTGCCGACCGTTCGCCGAAGCATCTCCTCCTGCTGTTCGGTCATGCGGGCGAAGGGGCTGCCCTCCAGCGCCGAGGCTTCGCCGGAGAGGCGGACATTCTGCTCGACCCCCGCGGGCGGGCCGCGGCGCCAGGACAGGCCGCGCCCCTCCAGCACCGGGTGGAAGGGCACGTAGCCGATGCCGAGGCGGAGAAGCGGCAGCCCCGCCGCCTGCAGCCGCTCGGCAAAGCCGGCGAGCAGCGCGGCCTCGTCGCCGCTGTCGAGGGCGAAGCGGCTGATCCACTGCGCGATCTCCGCCTCGATGCGGAGCGCCGCGGTCGCGCTGGGAAAGGCGGTGTCGGGCATGGCGGGCCTCGGGGTGGCGGCAGTATCGCGGTCAGGCTGCCGGGGTGCCAGCGCCCTCTGCCGGCGCCGCATCGAGGGTGAACAGCTCCTGCGGCAGGCGCACGCCGCGCAGCGCGTAGCGGCCGAGCGAGACGAGCCGCGACGGGGCCGGCCCCGCCGCGGCGGCGAAGGCGGCGGAGACCACGAGCCGCTGGTCGAGGCTGCGGCACATCGCCTCGATCCGCGCGACCTCGTTCACTGCCGGCCCGACCACGGTGAAGTCGAGCCGCTCTTTCGCGCCGATATTGCCGTAGAGCACCTCCCCCGCATGCAGGGCGAGATGCAGGCCGGTATGCGCCAGCCCCGCCGCCGCGCGCTCGGCGCCGAGCCGCGCGATGGCATCCAGCGCAGCCTCGGCCGCGTCGAGGGCGCGGACGCAGGCGCCAGGCTCGGCCAGCGGGAAGATGGCGATGATCCCGTCGCCGATGAACTTCAGCACCTCGCCGCCATGCGCGCCGATGATCGCGACCACGCATTCGGCATGGGCGTTCAGGAATTCCAGCAGCCCGTCGCGCGGCAGCGTGTCCGCGACGCGGGTGAAGCCCATCAGGTCGGAGGACCAGAGCACCGCCTCCACAGGCTCCGCCCGGCCCTGGACGATGCGCCCCTCCATCACCTGCCGCGCGGGATCGGTGCCGAGATAGGTCGCCATCAGCGTCCGCCCCGCATCCAGCGCCATCATCGTCTTGCAGGCATGCGCCAGCGGCAGCGACAGCCGCCGCAGCAGCGCGAGCTCCGCGTCGGCGAAGCCACCGGGCTGGTCGGTCTGCGCCGAGACCAGCAGCCCCGCGCGGTTGCCGAGGATGCTGCCGGCGGCGAAGGGGACAAGGAAGGCGAGGTAGTCGGTGCAGCCGCGGGCGACGAAATCGTCGAGCATGCCGAACTCGCCGGGGCGGTAGGTGGTGCCGAGGGTGCGGCGGATCTCGCCCGAGCCGTCGCGCGGCAGGCTGTAGAAGGGGCTGCGGGTATAGGCGCCGACGCGGCGCTCCGCCGCCTCGCGGGTCAGGTTGGCGACCTCCACCGCGCCGGTGTCGCGCCACCAGTTGTGGCCGCGCCCCTCCAGGATCGGGTGCACCAGGTTGGCGGCGATGCCGAGGCGGAGCAGCGGCATGCCGGCGGCGACGAGCAGTTCGCAGAAGCCGCGCAGCAGCACGGCGGGATCGTCCTGTTCCAGCGCGCAGCGGCTGATCCAGGCGGCGATGGCCGGTTCCGCTGCGGCGGATGCGGGCGTTTCGGTGGTCATGCGGTGGTCGTCCTTGCCGGCGGGCAGCTCCGCGTTGTCCATGTGGGGCGTCGCGGAGCATGTGCGCAGGGGCAGCGCCGCTTCGGTGATGGGTGCCTGGTGCGCAGGCGCTTCGGTGATGGCTGCCTGACGGCACAGCCGCTGCCGTGACGCGGGCGCTCCGTGCCGCGCGGCGCGTGCATGCCGTGCGCATCGTCGGCGCGCCGCCGATCCTGCGCGCGGTGGGGCGAAACCGTGGCGCGATGAAGGCGCGACACGTCATGGACACGATGCCATCGACGCGTCGCTTCGCGTCGATGGTGCGCGTCGCGTGTCGCTTCGATGCCGCGGAGCGTGTCGCGCGTGCGCGATCGTGTGCGCATTCGTGCGAAACCGGAGTCACGACGCGCAGTTTCTGTTGACACCATGCACGCGTGTGAAGATAGCGTGATGCATGCACACGCCGTCGCGGCCGATTCGCGTCGCAGCGAGTCACCAGTCAAGTGGACGGCGATGTGCATCAGGGAAGGACGGTCCATGGACCGGAGGCAGGACGGGATCGGGGCGCGCGTCGTCGCACTCTCTCCCGCAGTGATCGGGACGCCAAGGCTCCGCTGCACGACAGCGACGGCGGCAGCCGCAACGCGGCACGTCGTGCCGGCAACCCGCCCGCGTCCAGCCCACCGCACCAGGACAGCGACACGTCGGACGCTGCGCGCAACGGGATCCGCGCGCTGCCGCCATCGCACGACCGGACCTGCGGCTGTCTGGGCCGTCCGTCGCCCCCCGAGCGGTTGCGGCGCGCGTGCCTTCTCCAACATGGAACGCGCAAGGAGATCCTGTCAGTGACCGACACCACCATCGAGACCACCGAAGAGGCCGCGCCGCGCGCACAGGCGATGGCGATGGCCACCACCCGCCGCACCGCGAAGAAGACGACCGCTCGCGGCCGCGCCGCAGCGGCGAAGAAGCCGGCGGCGCGCAAGCCCGCGGCGAAGAAGCCTGCGGCGAAGAAGGCGGCGCCGAAGAAGGCCGCCGCCAAGAAGCCGGCTGCCAAGAAGGCTGCGCCGAAGAAGGCCGCTGCCAAGAAGCCGGCGGCCAGGAAGGCTGCGCCGAAGAAGGTCGCTGCCAAGAAGCCGGCTGCCAAGAAGGCCGCGCCGAAGAAGGCCGCTGCCAAGAAGCCGGCTGCCAAGAAGGCCGCGCCGAAGTCCACCGGCAAGGGCAGCCCCGCCCGTGCCGAGGCCGCGAAGAAGGCCGCCGCGACGCGCGCTGCAAACCGCGCCGCCAAGGCCGCTGCCGCCGCCGCTGCCGAAGCGCCGGCTGCCGAGGGCGATACCGCCGCGAGCTGAGATCGCTGTTGATCCCGGCGAGGGGGCGTCGTCCGCAAGGACGGCGCCCTATTCGCGTTCACGCCCAGTCGTGTGCGACACGGCCGCAAGCGCTGGCAGCGGCCGTCGCGGCAGGCATGCGAACACCCCGCAATCGGCACGCCTCGCGCCACGCAGGCGCACGCACGGCCAGCCATGGCGGCCGCGACAGGGTCGTGGGGTCAGATCGCCGGCCCGCCCCGCAGCCAGGCCGCGCCGCGTGCATACAGCGCCTCGACCTCCGGCCCCTGCAGCCCTGGCATGTCGGTCTTCACCACATAGCCGATGCGCGTCTGCAGGTAGGCCAGGTGCCGGTAGCCCGGCGGGAAGCGGCCGAGCAGGTCCTTGTCCAGGTCCAGGCGCGCCGCCGGATCCACCGGATCCATCCGGTCCTTCTCGTAGATCGGCTGGCGGTGGACGACGCCCCAGCGACCCTCCCGCTTCTCCAGGAAGTCGTAGAAGCGGCCCGTGCAGACGGCGTCGACCAGCACGCCGTCGACCTCCGCGCGCTGGCTGATCGTCATCTTGGTCTGGGATATCGCGCGCGTTCCCGCGAGGTCGGCGGAATGCCCGCCCAGGAAGTGCAGGATGGAGACGCCCTTCGCCCAGCCCGCCTTGCTGGCGGCGATGAAGTCGCGCCAGGGCGCCTGGCACCAGGTGGCCATCATCGTGCCCTCCTCGTGCCAGCAGGTGGCGAAGCGGTCCCAGTCGCCGGCGTCGCGCCAGACCGCCCAGTTCTCCACCAGGGCGCGGATGGCGATGCGGTCGAGGATCTCGTCGTTCATCGCCATCACGCCTTCCAGGCGCCGTAGTGGACCCATTCGGAGACTGGCCGGCGCTGGCGCGGCGCGGTCTCCCGCGCGGCGAGTTCCTCGGGCAGCGCGCTGGCGGGGCCGGGATGGCCGATGGCGATGGCGGCGCGCAGTTCGAAGCCCTCCGGGATGCCGAGCGCGGCGCGCGCCTTGTCCATGTCGTAGCCGCCCATCTGGTGCACCTGCAGCCCGAGCGCCGTCGCCTGCAGGGCAAGCTGCGCCATGGCCGCGCCGGTGTCGTAGGCGGCATGGCGGTTCGGGTTGCCGTTATGCGCGAAGTCGAGCCGCGCGACGGCGACCATCAGCACTGGGGCTTGCGGTGCCCAGGCCTGGTTATTCCCGGACAGGCATTCCACCAGCGCCGCGTGCTGTGCGGGTTCCCGGTCCTTCCGCGCCACCACGATGTGCCAGGGTTGCGCGTTGAAGCAGGAGGAGGCCCAGCGCGCCGCCTCGATGAGGCTGGCAAGATGCGCGTCGGAGACGGGCTGGTCGGTGAAGCTGCGTGGCGACCAGCGGCGGCGAAAGAGCGCCTCGATCGGCGCCTCGGCGGGGGCTTCGCGGTCGGGGGGCGTGGACATGGCGGCTCCTGGTCCTGATCAGCGGTTTCTTCAGGCTTTGGTTGTTCCTTGGCGCGATGCGACCGGTCAAGACTCGCATGCCGCCCGTCTGGTCCGATATCCTGCGGGCAGGAGGGCAGGGGCCATGAACGCTCCCATCAAGCACGATACGGTCGGGTTTGCGGAGGCGCAGGCGCCCGCGCCGGTCGAGCCGCGCGCCAGCTACCGCGGCGATCTGCACGCCTGGGCACGGGAGCAGGCGGCGCTGCTGCGCGCTGGCCGGCTCTCCGAAGCGGATGCCCTGAACATCGCCGAGGAACTCGATGACGTGGGCGACGAGCAGTACGACAAGCTGGAAAGCGCGCTGCGCGTGCTGCTGATGCACATGCTGAAGTGGGACCACCAGCCCGAGCGCCGGGGCCGGAGCTGGGAGGCGACGATCGCGGTGCAGCGCCGCCACGTGGCGAAGGTCCTGCGCAAGAACCCGACCCTGAAGGCCAGCCTCGCCGAAGCTATCGGGGAAGCCTTCGAGGACGCCCGGCGGGAGGCTTCGGGCGAGACCGACCTCCCGCTCTCCCGCTTCCCCGAGGCCTGCCCCTATGACTGGGCCGCCATCACGGAGCGGCCCTTCGACTACGACCCGGCCTGACCCGCCTCGGTCAGCCGAAGGTTTCCAGCAGGTCGTCCACCTCCGCCGGCGTCAGCACCCGCGCCGCGCGGCCATGCAGCATGAGCGCAAGCCGTGCCGCCTCCTCCAGTTCCTCCGCCGCATAGACGGCATCGTCCAGCGACTTGCCGCTGACCACGGGCCCGTGGTTGGCCAGCAGCACGGCGCGCGCACCGGCGCGAACGGCGGCGGCGATCGCCGGCTCCATCTCCGGGTTGCCGGGGCGGTAGTAGCGGATCACCGGCAGGGACCGCCCGACGCGCATGACGAAGTAGGGCGTCAGCGGCGGGATCGGTGCTTCCTCGCCCGGGGCTGCGATGCAGGCGATGGCGGTCGCGTGGGTCGAGTGCAGGTGCACCACCGCCCCGGCCTCCGGCCGCGCATCCAGCATGGCGCGGTGCATGAAGACCTCCTTCGAGGGCTTGTCGCCACCGACATGCCGGTACTGCGGATCGAGCTTGCTGATCCGCGCGGGATCGAGCCGGCCGAGACAGGAGTTCGTCGGCGTCATCAGGAAGCCGTCCGGCAGACGCGCGCTGATGTTGCCGGCGCTGCCCACCGAGAAGCCGCGGGCGAACAGCAGGCGCCCGTGCTCGGCCATCGCCTCGCGCAGGCGGATCTCCTCGGGGTTCATGCTCATGGATGCACCGGCACGTCGAAGGCCTTCAGGAAGAAGTCGCGGGCGCCGAAATTGCCGCTCTTGAGCGCGAGGTGGAGGTTCACCGGCGACGCGTAGGTCCAGGGCACGCCGGGGTCGATCTCCGGCCCGATGCGCAGACTGGTCACGCCCAGCGCCTGCACGACGGAGCCCGAGGTCTCGCCCCCCGCCACCACCAGCCGCCCCACGCCCCGCGCCACCAGCCCCTGTGCGATCGCGGCCAGGGCATGCTCGACCAGCGCGCCGGCGGCATCGCGGCCGAGCTTCGCCTGCAGCGCCGCCACCTTCTCCGGTGGCGCCGATGCGGCGATCACCACGGGGGTATCGCCCAGCTTCCCCGTCGCCCAGTCCAGCGCCTGCGCTGCCAGCGCCGCGGCATCGGGCATCGCCAGCACGTCGAGTTCCAGGGTCGGCGCATGGTCCCGCGCGAAGCCGATCTGCCCGAGTGTCGCGCGCGAGCACGACCCCGCGACCACCGCCGCATGGCCCTGCATGCGCGGCAGGATGGCCGCGCTCTCGCCGCGCTCCGGCAGCAGGCCGGTCCGGCGGAAATTCGCCGGCAGCCCCATCGCCACGCCGGAGCCGCCGGTGACCAGCGCCTGGCCCGCGGCGGCCTCGCCGATGTCGATCAGGTGCTGGTCGGTCACGGCATCGATGATGGCGTAGCGCCAGCCGCTCTCCTTCAGGCCGGTCATGGCGCGACGGATCGCGGCCGGTCCCTCGGCCACGGTCGCCAGCGGGATCAGCTTCACCGTGCCCGTGGTCTGCCGCCCCAGCACGCGGACCAGGTTGGCGTCCTTCATCGGGGTCAGCGGGTGGTTCTCCATCCCGCTCTCGTTGAGCAGCTTGTCGCCGACGAAGAGGTGGCCCTGGAACACCGTCCGCCCATTGGTCGGGAAGCAGGGATTGGCCAGCGCGAAGCCGCAGTCGAGCCGCTTCACCAGCGCATCGGCCACGGGACCGATATTGCCCTCATCGGTGCTGTCGAAGGTGGAGCAGTATTTGAAGAAGATCTGCCTCGCGCCGGCGGCCAGCAGCGCCTCGCAGGCGGCCAGGCTTTCCGTCACGGCCTGGGCGACGGGCGCGGTACGCGACTTCAGCGCGATGATCACCGCGTCCGCGTCCGGGAGGGGACCGGTCGGCACGCCGATCACCTGCACCGCCGTCATGCCGCCCTTGACCAGCATGGAGGCGAGATCGGTCGCGCCGGTGAAGTCGTCGGCGATGCAGCCGAGGAGAAGGGGCATGGGCAGGGTGTCCTGGCGCTGGCGGCGTTCGGCAGAAACTAGCCCGTGTCCGCCGAGCCGCCCAGATCAGCGGATCAGGTCGCCGTTCTTCCGCAGCCAGCGTGCCTTGCCGTCCGCTCCGGGCACGACCTGCACGTCGTTGTCCGGATAGGTGACGACGTCGCCCGGCGTGCTGTCGCCGATCTCGAGGTAGACGGCATCGCCGGGCCCGCGGTTGGCAAGGTGGTGCGCGTTGCCCGTCCCGGCGGGGAGTCCGGCGCACATGCCGGGGCCAAGCTGGGTCTCTCCCGCATCCGTCACCAGCACCGGGTGGCCTTCCAGCACATAGACGAGCTCGTCCTGCTTTTCATGCGCGTGCCGCAGCGAGGAGACCGCGCCGGGCGGGATGCGGGAGAGGTTCACGCCGAAATTCCGGAGGCCGAAGATCGACCCGAGCGGCCGCTTCACCCGCCCCTCCAGGCCCGCCATCAGGTCCGCGGGAAAGCCGCTGGGGGCGGGGCGTTCGGGTGCGTCCTCGGCGCGGATGGCGACGGGATGCGTCATGTCGGGATCGGCGTGCCGTCCTTCCTGGAATACCGCCACTTGCCGTCCGGCCCCATCTCCACCGCCAGGTCGTCATCGGGATAGGTCGCGCCGTCGCCCGGCAGGCGGTCGCCGATCTCGATGTAGAGGACGTCCGCCGTGCCGCGGTTCACCAGGTGGTGCGCATCGCCGCTGCCGCCGCGGAAGCCGGCGCACATGCCGGGCGCCAGCGGCGTCTCCCCCGCATCGGTGATCAGTGTCGGGTGCCCCTCCAGGATATAGACGAACTCGTCCGAGACCTTGTGCGCGTGCCGCAGCGCGGAGGCGGCGCCCGGCGGAAGACGTGTCAGGTTCACGCCGAAGTTCCGGAGGCCGAAGCGATCCCCCAGCACCCGCTTTTCCCGCCCG
>JAIYAI010000016.1 GCA_027489135.1 Acetobacteraceae bacterium | reverse complement strand
TCGCCGTGACGTGGTCGTCCTCCAGCGTCAGGCGCACCGGGCGCTCCAGGTAGCGCTTGAAGGTCAGGTTCACGTCACCGGCGTCCAAGACCAGCACCCCGTTCACGCTGCCCGCCTTCGGGAAGGAGACGACCACGCCGCCCGGCCAATGCGCGACGGTGCCGGGCCGGTCGGTCCAGCCCCAGACGCCGGCCGTCGCGGCACCTTCCATCGCCACGGTCAGGTCGGTGCCGGCCGCCGAGGTCACGCGCATGACCTTCGCCGCGCGGGCACGCTTCACCGCGGCCTTGGTCACCCCCTCGTCCGCGTCGCGCGGCACCAGGCGTTCCAGCGCGTCCGGATGCTCGTTGCTGATCATCATGATGCGCGTGCCGGCGGCCAGGATCTCCTTCAGCTCCGGCGCGTGCAGCAGCCCTTCCAGGGTCAGGTCCAGCACGATCGGGGAAGCCTTCAGCGCCGCCAGCACCCCGGGATGCCCGCCCAGCGCCCGCGATGCACCGGTGGAGCGCACGGGCACTGGCGCCGTCTGCGCCGGCGTCGGCAGCACGCAACGGAAGGGCCGGGCGCCGAGCCTGAGCGCGGCAAGCTCTGCCAGCGCCAGGTTCACGGGACGGGACCGCGACTCGGCCAGAAGACAGACCCCGAGGCCCGGCCCGACGCCGCAGCGGCGGAGCACGGCTTCGAAGGCATCAAGCCAAGGGGCTTCAAGCACGGCGGGCGGCGTCATCGCGAAACCGTAGCACAGGGGGACGCGACCGGCTTTCATGAAAGCGCATTTGTATGTGGCTCACATTTTCGGCATCACTTTCGGCACAAATTGTCTATCATCGGTAATCGACACAGACGCCGAACGATACAAATGCTGCACCCGCCTCCAGAAAACCACGCCGAACGCTCGGACCCCGGACGCTTCATCGACGACTATCTGCTGTACCTGATGGCCCGGGCATCGCACCTGATATCGACGGAGTTCCATCAGGAACTGCGGCGTCGTGGGGTCGCGATTCCGGTGTGGCGCGTGCTCGCCAGCCTGGTCGGCAGCCCGGGCGGGGAGACGGTGACCGGCCTCGCGGATGTCTGCCTGCTGCAGCAGCCGACCATGACCAAGCTGCTCGACCGCATGACGCGGGATGGCCTGGTGGAGCGCCGGCCCGATTCCCGGGACCGCCGGGTGGTCCGCATCGACCTCACCCCGACCGGCGCTGCCAAGGCAGCGGAGCTGGTGGCGGCGGCGCGGCAGCATGAGGCGAGCGTCCTGGCCCGGCATGCCGAGGTCGAAAGCGTCGCCATGAAGACCCTTCTGCGGGCCATCATGCAGCGTCACCTGAAACCGGGCCGGCGGAGCGCCCTCGCGGGGTGATCCCAGACCGGGACGGACCGCGCGCCGAGCCGGCCCTCAGGCGCCCGGCACCATCCGCCCGATCGGCCGCCCGCCGAAGAGGTGCACGTGGAAATGCGGCACCTCCTGCCCCCCGTCATGGCCCATATTGGCCAGCAGCCGGTAGCCCTTCGGCTCCAGCCCGAGGTCCCGTGCCACCTGGCCGACCGCGCGCCAGAAGCCGGCGATGGTCGCGTCATCGGCACCGGCGTGGAAATCCGCCGCGCTGACGAAGGGCGCCTTCGGGATCACCAGCACATGGATCGGCGCCTGTGGGTTGATGTCGTGGAAGGCGAGCGCGTGCTCGTTCTCGAACACCTTCCGGCAGGGGATCTCGCCGCGCAGGATGCGGGCGAAGATGTTGCCCTCGTCATAGGGCGGCAGGCCGGTCACGGGCATCGGGTCCCTCCCCTCAGGGCAGCTTCGTCGTCTGCGCCGCGCGGACGATCGCCTTGGGCCGCGCGGCCTTCTCGGCGATGCCGCTGATGCCCTGGCGTCGGGCAAGCTCGGCCCAGACTTCCTCCGGCCGGATGCCGGCGTCCACCCACACCACCAGCAAGTGATACAGCAGGTCGGCCGATTCCAGCACGGTGCCGAGGCGGTTGCCCTGCGTCGCCTCGATGACGCACTCGACCGCCTCCTCGCCCAGCTTCTGCGCCACCTTCGGCGTGCCGCGCGCCATCAGCCGGGCGGAATGCGAGGTCTGCACGTCGCCGCTGCGCCGCCGCGCCTCCACCGTCTCCCACAGCCGGTCGAGGATCGTCGCGTCGGCCACCTTGGTCATCTCGTCGCCGAGCGGCGCCAGGTGGCGCTCCGCGGCGGCCCGTACCGCCTTGGGCAGGCGCACCGGCGTCGTCGGCGGCGGCACGTCGGCCGGCAGCGGCAGCGCGACACGGCGCTTCGCGGGCTTCTTCTTCGCCTTGCCACGCTTGGCCGCCGCCGCCAGCGGCTCCGCCTTCCCGGCGGCCAGCAGCGCCGTCGGCTTCGCCTTGGACTTCGCGGCCGGCTGCTTCTTCGCCTTGCGGGGCGCGGCCTTCTTCGCCTTGCCGGACTTCGCCATGCTGCGGTTCTCTCGGGCTCAGGCGGCGCGCAGGGCGGCCGGGACGGGACGGATCGGCAGCCCCGCCCGCGCCAGCGCCGCCTTGGCGTCCGCGATACGGAACTGCCCGTAGTGGAAGACGCTGGCCGCCAACAGGCCGGTCGCGCCGCAGCGGGCGCCCTCCACGAAATGCTCCACCGTGCCGACCCCGCCCGAGGCAATGATCGGCACCGGCACCGCGCGCCGCACCGCGGCCAGCAGGTCGAGGTCGAAGCCTGCCTTGGTGCCGTCCCGGTCCATGCTGGTCAGCAGGATCGCCCCCGCGCCGGCCTGCGCCATGCGCGCCGCCCATTGCACCGCGTCGATCCCGGTGGGCCGACGGCCGCCATGGGTGAAGACCTCCCACCGCCCGGGCGCGGACTGGCGGGCATCGACGGCGACGACGATGCACTGGCTGCCGAAGGCCTCCGCGGCGCGGGAGACGAGTTCTGGTTCCGCCACGGCGGCCGAGTTGATGCTGGCCTTGTCGGCCCCGGCCAGCAGCAGCCGGCGGATGTCGTCGACGCTGCGCACGCCGCCGCCCACGGTGAGCGGGATGAAGACCTCGGCCGCCGTCCGCGCCACCACGTCGAGGATGGTGTCGCGATTCTCGTGGGATGCGGCGATGTCGAGGAAGGTGATCTCGTCCGCCCCCTCGCGGTCGTAGGTGCGCGCCTGCTCCACCGGGTCGCCGGCGTCGCGCAGCGAGACGAAGTTCACGCCCTTGACGACGCGGCCGTCCTTGACGTCGAGGCAGGGGATGACGCGGAGCGCCAGCACGGGCTCACCATAAGCGCTTTGGTTGTCGGGTCCGCGACGGATCGCGTGGTGCCGGGATGAGGCCGAGCGCCCCGCGGGTCAAGCGGAACCGCGTGGTTGACGCGGTGGCGCGTTGCACGCCAGCAAGGGACGGTGAAGGAAGGACGTCGCCTGGCGCCGCGGCGCCCGCCCACCCCGCCCGGGGCGCCGACGCCGGCCGATAGCGGCGCGGAAGCCAACTGGCCGCGCCGGCTCCGGGACGCCGTTCTCACCGCACCGCTGAACGAGGACCGGACGATACTCGGCGCGCCGTACGATGCTGAGGGACGCCTGGTGCGCATCGCCCAGCGCTGGGCGGCGATGGGCAACAAGCCCGTGGATCCGGAGACGCTGCCGGAGCGCGGCGCCGGGGAGGAACTGCGGCGCGGCACCTATCTCGGCCATTTCTTCCGTCATTTCGGGCATTTCCTGGTGGAGACCCTGCCGAGCCTGTTCTGGGCCGACAAGGTGAAGGGGCCGTTGCTCTTCCACCCCTACCCCGTCCGGGCCGCCCGCCCCGGCCATCGCGCGCGGGAAGCAAAGGCAGCCATGCAGCGGGCGCTGTTCGAGCCCACCCATGTTCGCTTCTTTCTCGACGCGCTGGAGATCTCGCCAGACCGCATCCACCTCGTGTTGCACCAGACGCGCGTCCTGAAGCTCGGCGTGGTGCCGCGGCCGGCCTTCATTGTCGGCGAGACCAGCGCGATTCCGTACGAGACGGTGTACCGACGCATCCGCGACCGCGTGCTGCAGGCCGCGCCGGCCGCGGGGCCGGAGCGGCTCTATCTCTCGCGCGCGCGGCTTGAAGATACGCGCCAGCGTGTCGCCGAAGAGCCGCGGATCGAGGCCGTCTTCGCCGAATTCGGCTTTGCCGTCCTGCACCCGCAGGAGTGGCCGATAGACCAGCAGATCCGTCACGTCGCCGCAGCGCGCTGGCTGGCCGGTCTCGAGGGCAGCGCCCTGCATCTCGCGGCCTTTACCCGACCCGGCACGCGCATGGTGATGCTTCACGATCGTCCCTTCCGGCCCGGCTTCGGCATCAACAAGGCCGCGGGGGTGGAGACCGTGGCGCTGAACCAGTCCCGCATGGCGGCGGATCCCGCGCTGCTGCGGGCCGAGCTCGCAAGGCTGCGGGACATGGACTTCCTGTAGCCCCGCCCCGTCCATCACCTGCAAGGACCGCCCGCCCCCGATGAGCCGACCGATCGCGCCACGACTGCCGGGCGTCATAGCCGCCGCATCGCCTGCTCGGGGCCGCACCGGCCGCGTCCTCGTGGTCGGCGCCGGCCTCGCCGGCTTGGCCGCGGCGCGCGACCTCGCGGCGGCGGGCGCCGCAGTGACGGTGCTGGAGGCGCGGGACCGCATCGGCGGGCGCGTGCATACCTCCCGCCTCTGGGCCGACCTGCCGGTCGATCTCGGCGCAAGCTGGATCCACGGGGTGCGCGGCAATCCGTTGACCGCTCTGGCGGACGCCGCCGGCGCGACCCGCATCGCCACCAGCTACGACCGCGCCATCGCCTTCGACACGACGGGGGCCGCGATCGACCTCACGGAAGCGACCGATGCCGCCGAGCGCGTCATCGAGGCCGCACAGGCCGATGCGGAAGCGCGCGACACCGACCAGCCCCTCGCCGAGGCGATCCGGGGCACACGGCGATGGCGCCGCGCCGACGCGACCGCGCGCCGGCGCATGCGGCATGTGCTGCACGGCATGATCGAGGCCGAATACGGTAGCGCCTGGACCGAGGCCTCCGCCTGGTGGTTCGACGCGGCCGAAGAGTTCGGCGGCCGCGACGCGCTGCTGCCGGGTGGCTACGACCGGATCGCGGCCCACCTCGCCGCAGGGCTGGCCATCCGGCGCGGCGCGGTGGTGACGGGGATCGCGCCGGCCGCGACCGGGGTGCGGGTCACTTTGGCCGACGGCGCGGCGCTGGAGGCCGATCACGCGGTGGTGACGGTACCGCTCGGCGTGCTGCAGGCCGGGGCGATCCGCTTCGCCGCACCGCTCGCGCCGCGGCGGCAGCGTGCCATCGCGCGGCTCGGCATGGGGCGGCTCGACAAGCTCTGGCTGCGCTTCGATGCGGTGCGCTGGCCGGACGACGTCGACTGGATCGAATGGCTCGGGCCGGAGGACGGCGCCTGGTCGCAATGGGTCAGCATGGCGCGGACCACCGGGGCGCCGGCGCTGCTCGGCTTCCTCGCCGCGGATCACGCGCGGGCGATGGAGGCGCTGCCCGAGGCGACTCTGGTGGCGGAGGCGCTTGCCGCGCTGCGGGCGATCTTCGGCGGTCGCTTTCCGGCGCCGGTCGCGGCCCAGCGCACCTGCTGGGGCCGCGATCCCTTCGCCGGCGGTGCGTATTCCTTCAATGCCGTCGGCGCCACGCCCGCGCTGCGGGAGGCCCTGGCCGGCACCGACTGGGACGGCGCCCTGGTCTTCGCGGGGGAGGCGGCGTCGCGCGACCACTTCGGCACGGCGCATGGCGCGCTGCTGTCGGGCCGCGCCGCGGCGCGGACGATCCTGCGGGGCGAATGAGGCGCTACGCCGCTGCCGCCAGCGCCGCCGCCGGGTCGATCCGCCCGTCGTAGAGCGCGCGGCCGATGATCACGCCCTCGATCCCGTCCCGCGCCACGGCGGCGAGCGCGGTGACGTCGTCGATCGAGGCCACGCCGCCCGAGGCGACCACGGGAATGGACACCGCGCGGGCCAGCGCCAGCGTGGCGTCGAGGTTCACGCCCCCCAGCATGCCGTCGCGGTCGATGTCGGTGTAGATGATGGCGGCCGCGCCCGCGTCCTCGAAGGCGCGGGCGAGGTCGAGGGCAGAGAGGCTGCTCACCTCCGCCCAGCCCTCCGTGGCGACCATGCCCCCCTTCGCGTCGATGCCGAGCGCGACACGGCCGGGATGCGCGCGGCAGGCGGCGCGGGCGAAATCCGGGTCCTTCACCGCGGCCGAGCCCAGGATGACCCGGGTGACGCCGGCCTCCAGCCAGGCCTCCAGGGTCGCCATGGAGCGGATGCCGCCGCCGAGCTGCACCGGCATGCCGGGGACGGCGCCGAGGATCGCGCGCACGGCCGCGGCATTCGCGGGCTTGCCGGCGAAGGCGCCGTCAAGGTCGACCACATGCACCCAGCCGAAGCCGGAGGCGCGGAAGCGCGCGGCCTGGGCGGCAGGGTCGTCGGAATAGGTGGTGGCGCGGTCCATCTCGCCGCGCTGCAGGCGGACGACCTGGCCACCCTTGAGGTCGATGGCGGGGTATAGGGTCAGCGGCATGTCGTGGTTCCGGGAAGGTCAGCCCTGCGGCCGCGGTCCCCGCGCCATCAGGTCGCCGGTGCTGCGCCCGCGGCCGGGTTCGAGCAGCTTGTAGTAGTAGTGGCCGGCGACGGTGCGGCCGGCGACCCGGGCATAGGCCGGGTGCGTGCCCCAGCGCGTGTAGCCCAGCAGCTCGAAGAGCCGGAGCGCGGTCTCCTGCGTCTCCCGCACGTCGAGGTTCAGCACGCGGTGGCCGAGGGAGGCGGCGCGCTCCTCGACCCGCTGCACCATCAGCGCGGCGAGGCCGTGGCCGCGGGCATAGGGCGCGATGTAGGCGTGGGTCAGCGTCGCGCTCATCGCCTGCGCCTCGTTGTTGCGGGGCGGGCGCAGAAGCTGGGCGGAGCCCACCACGATCCCGTCGAGGCGGGCGACGAAGAGTTCCCGTTCGGGCACGAGCATGACGCCGCGGAAGTGGCGTTCGAGGGCGGTGCGGCCCTGGGGCTCGACCCAGCCGAAGCCGCCGCCCTCGATGATGGCGGCGTCGGTCGCCTCGCAGAGGTCGGCCATGTCGTGGTCCGAGAGGCTCTCGGCCCGCTCGACCGAAAGTCGCGATCCCTGGCTGCGGGCAGCATTGCCGCTCATGGCGTCCACCGCAGGAAGTTCGCCAGGATGGCGAGGCCGGTTTCGCCGCTCTTCTCCACGTGGAACTGCGTGCCGGCGATGGTGCCGCGCGCGACCAGGGCGACGACCGGGCCGCCATAGTCCGTGGTGGCGGCGATCTGCGCGGCGTCGCCGCCCGCGAGGGCGTAGGAATGAACGAAATAGGCGTGGGCGCCCGGCGTGAGGCCGGCCAGCAGCGGGTGCGCGTCGGCGCTCGGGAAGTCCAGCGTGTTCCAGCCCATCTGCGGCAGCGGCAGGGGATCGCCTGCGGCGTCGCGCGGGGACATCGGCGCGATCTCGCCGCCGATCCAGCCGAGGCCGGGGGTGACGCCGTGCTCCAGCCCGCGCTCGGCCAGGATCTGCATGCCGACGCAGATGCCAAGGAGGGGGGCGCGGTCGCGCAGCACGCGGCGTTCCAGCGCGGCGACCATGCCCGGGAGGGCGGTCAGGCCCCGCATACAGGCGGCGAAGGCGCCCTGGCCGGGCAGGATGATGCGGTCCGCGGCCAGCACATCCGCCGGGTCGCGGGTGATGCCGGCGGAGAGGGCGATGCCGACGCTGCCCGCCGCGCGCTCCAGCGCGCGCAGCACCGAGGCGAGGTTGCCCGAGCCGGGATCGACCACGGCGATGCGCATGCTGCCCTGCGTCGCGGGCCGTGCCGGGGCGAGATCGGTGCTCATGCCAGTGCCGCCCGGGCCAGCGGCGCCGAGAGGTCCGGCCGCTCCGCCAGCAGGCGGGCCAGCGCCGCGGCCTCGTCCGGCGCGGCGACGACGCCGAAGGTCGCGAAGCCGCGCCGCGCCAGCTTGTGGCGCAGCAGGTCCAGCCCATGCGCGCCGGTCAGCAGGCAGAGGCCAAGCAGCAGCGGCACCACGGCCCTGTCCGGCAGAAGGGCGATCAGCACCGCCGCGGCGACCCAGGCAAGGGCGCCGAACCAGAGCCGCTGGCCGAGCAGCCACAGCGGCCCGAGCAGACAGGCGCCCCAGGCAAAGCCCTCACGCACCAGCCGGACCGGTTCCGGCCCGTCGGCACGCGCATGAACCGTCCAGACTCGCATCAACCCTCCAGCATGCCCTTGGTGGAGGGCACGGAGTCCGGGGAACGTGGGTCGGTCTCGACGGCCATCCGCAGGGACCGGGCCAGCGCCTTGAAGCAGGCTTCTGCCACATGGTGGGCATTGGTGCCGGCCTTCAAGGTCACGTGCAGCGTGATGCCCGCATTGAAGGCGAAAGCCCTGAAGAACTCCTCGAAGAGTTCCGTGTCCATCGCGCCGATCTTGTCGCGCGCGAAGGGCACCGACCACGCCAGGAAGGGCCGGCCGGAGATGTCGACCGCGGCCTCGGCCAGCGCCTCGTCCATCGGGATGATCGCATGGCCGTAGCGGCGGATGCCGCGCTTGTCGCCCAGCGCCTGCTTCAGCG
Organism: Acetobacteraceae bacterium; assembly: GCA_027489135.1. GTDB lineage: Bacteria > Pseudomonadota > Alphaproteobacteria > Acetobacterales > Acetobacteraceae > JAIEOP01. The sequence continues at coordinate 9,948 of JAIYAI010000016.1, read as the reverse complement.
CCTGGCCGAGCACGATGCCGACATCCTCCGTCGTGTGGTGGAAGTCGATGTGCAGGTCGCCCTTGGCGGCGACGACGAGGTCGAACAGGGCGTGGCGGCCGAGCGCCGTCAGCATGTGGTCGAGGAAGCCGATGCCCGTGGCGACCTGCACCTTGCCGGTGCCATCCAGGGCGAGGCTCGCCTGGATGTCGGTCTCGGCGGTGGTCCGGGCGATCTCGGCGCGGCGGCTGCGGGTGGGCATGGGCGCGGTCTAGCGACGGGGGGCGGGCTTGGCGAGGGCGGACCGGCCTGGATCGTCACGCCGCGCGACCGAAGGTCACCGGCATGGACGAGGCTTCATCCATCGGCCAGCCTGCGCAGCAGGTCCCAGTCATGCCCGTCGAGCGAGCCACGGTTGTTGCAGCCCTCTGGCGGCAGCGGTGCCGGACCGGGGGCGCCGGTGCGCCAGACCCCGCCGCGGTTGTCGGACCAGCGCAGGCGCTGCGGTTCCCAGCGTTCCTCGTGCCAGCAGAGGACGATCTCGCCGGCCGCGGGGTGGACGAAGAGCACCATGAAGGAGGTTGCGCAGGCGTCCTGGCGGCAGAGCGCGATGCGCAGCCAGTCGCCGCGGCGCTCCACGGGTGGCCCGGTCTCGGCGATGCGGCCGAGGTCGCCGAACGCGCGGCGGCCAAGCATGGGCTCCAGCGCCGCCCGGAGCGGCGGGAAGGCGAGGACGAAGGCGGAGCGGAGCCGCATGCCCGCCCGTGCCGCCGCACCAGGACAGGTTGGCGCACAGCCGACCCAGGCACCGAGCCCGGCAAGCTGGCCCGGCGCGGGGTCGACCGCCGGCTGCACCGGGTAGGCGGGGCGCGGCGCCGGGGTCCGGGCAGTGACGGTAGCGGGCAGCGGCGGGGGCGGCGGCAGGGTGCCGAACCCGGCGAAGGGGTCGAAGGGCTGCGCGGCAGGTACGGGCTGCGGCGCCGCGGGGCCGGCCGGGGGGGGCTGCGGGGCCGCGAGGCCGGCCGGTGGGGGTTGCGGGGCCGCGACGGCGGGCCGTTCCGCCTTGCCAGGCTTCGCGGCATCGCGCGCCGGCCCGACCGGCTTCGCGCCCGCCAAGGCGCCGGAAGGCTTCGGCGCGGCCGGGGCCTCCGCGGCTGGTGCCGCCGGCTTGCCCGGCTTCTCCGCGGTCTTCGCCGCCGCTCCTCCCGCCAGCATCAGCGCAGCGAGCAGGGCCGGCAGCAGGCGGGCAGGCTTCAAGCGGTCAGGACCTTCGTGCAGGCCGAACCATGCATGGCGCAGATGGGCGCCAGGGCAACCCCCCATCCGGCGGAGGTGCCCGGCGCCTTGCCCCCGACCATGCCGGGCGCCATCTCCCCCGGCATGACCACCCCCCCGAACTCCCATGACCTCGTCGGCTGGCACGGCACGACCATCCTGTCGGTGCGCCGCAACGGCGTGGTCGCCATGGCCGGCGACGGCCAGGTCTCCCTCGGCCAGACGGTCGTGAAGGGCAATGCGCGCAAGGTGCGCCGCATCGCCAATGGCCGCGTGCTGGCCGGCTTCGCCGGCGCCACGGCCGACGCCTTCACCTTGCTCGAGCGGCTGGAATCGAAGCTGGACCGCTTCCCCGACCAGTTGGAACGCGCCGCCGTCGAACTGGCGAAGGACTGGCGGTCCGACCGCTACCTCCGCCGGCTGGAGGCGCTGATGGCCGTGGCGGATGCCGAGCGCAGCTTCATCCTGACCGGCCAGGGCGACGTGCTGGAGCCCGAGGACGCGATCATCGGCATCGGCTCGGGCGGCAACTACGCACTGGCCGCGGCGCGGGCGCTGGCGACGGTGCCGGAGCTGTCGGCCGAGGAGGTCTGCAAGCGCGCCATGAAGATCGCCGGCGACATCTGCGTCTACACCAACGGCAACATCGTGCTCGAGACGCTCGACAGCCGGCGGTGAGAGCATGGCGGACGCCGAAGGCTGCGAGGCACGCTCTTCTGCGCGCCGCCGCCTGTGCGCCGAAGCCAAGCGCGCTGATACGCGCGTCAGCGACTGAGGAACGTTTCCGCCTCGGCGGGACCGCACGCAAGCAAGAAAGGGCGTAGCCCGTGGAAGCAGTCAATCTTTCCCCGCGCGAGATCGTCTCCGAACTCGACCGCTACATCGTCGGCCAGAACGACGCCAAGCGCGCCGTCGCCATCGCGCTTCGCAACCGCTGGCGCCGCCAGCAACTCGCCGAGGGCATGCGCGAGGAGGTGGTGCCGAAGAACATCCTGATGATCGGCCCGACCGGCTGCGGCAAGACGGAGATCGCGCGCCGCCTGGCGAAGCTGGCCAACGCGCCCTTCCTGAAGGTGGAAGCCACGAAATTCACCGAGGTCGGCTATGTCGGCCGCGACGTGGAAAGCATCGTGCGCGACCTGGTCGAGGTCTCGATCACCCAGATGCGCGACCAGGCGCGCCGCGACGTGAAGGCCAAGGCCGAGCTCGCCGCCGAGGAGCGGCTGGTCACGGCGCTGGTGGGCGAGGCCGCGTCCGGCGAGACCAAGATGAAGTTCCGCCGCATGCTGCGCGAGGGCCAGTTGGAGCAGCGGGAGGTCGAGGTGCAGGTGGCGGATGCCGGCGGCGGCATGCCGATCGGCATGATCGACCTGCCCGGCGCGCAGGGCATCCAGATGCAGAACATGCAGGAGATGCTCGGCAAGATGTTCGGCGGTCGGCAGAAGGCGCGGAAGATGACCGTCGCCGCGGCGCGCGAGGCGCTGACCAAGGACGAGGCGGACAAGCTGCTGGACCAGGAGGCGCTGACACGCGACGCCGTGCTGAACGCGGAGAACAACGGCATCGTCTTCCTCGACGAGATCGACAAGATCGCGCGCGGGTCGGAAGGCGGCGTGCGCGGCGGCGACGTGAGCCGTGAAGGCGTGCAGCGCGACCTGCTGCCGCTGATCGAGGGCACCACCGTCACGACGAAGCACGGGCCGGTGAAGACGGACCATATCCTCTTCATCGCCTCCGGCGCCTTCCACCTGAGCAAGCCCTCCGACCTGCTGCCGGAATTGCAGGGGCGGCTGCCGATCCGGGTGGAGCTCTCGGCGCTGACCCGCGACGATTTCCGCCGGATCCTGACGGAGCCCGAGCATTCCCTGATCAAGCAGTATGTCGCGCTGCTGGGGACGGAGGGTGTGACGCTCGACATCACCGGCGATGCGGTGGACGCGATCGCGGACCTCGCCGCCGACATCAACAGCAAGGTCGAGAACATCGGCGCCCGGCGCCTGGCGACGGTGCTGGAGCGGCTGCTGGAGGAGATCAGCTTCACCGCCTCCGACCGGTCGGGGGAGAGCATCGCGGTGGATGCCGGGACGGTGCGGGAGAAGGTCGCACCGCTGGCGGGCAGCGCGGATCTCAGCCGGTACATCCTGTAGGGGTGTTTCAGTGGGACGACGACCACGTGAGCTGTCGCAACTGTCCGCGCTGGTGGCGATTCGTCTTGCATGAAGCTACTCCGGGGATGTTATAACTCTCGTTGACACGGCCGGAGGCGGCCCGTGAGATGAGGGCTATGACCCATGGCGACCCTGAAGCTGCGTGCGATCGGCAACTCGGTGGGGGTGGTCCTGCCGAAGGAGTTGCTGGCACGTCTTCACCTGAACGAGGGCGATACGCTCCACGCGATCGAGACGCCGGACGGCCTCCGCCTGACGCGCCACGATCCCGACCTGGAGCGGCAGATGGAGGTCGCGCGCGAGGTCATGCGCCGGCGCCAGGCGGTGCTGCGTGAACTCGCCAAGTGACGGCGTCTTCTGGCTGACGCGGGCCGCCATCCTCGCCATCCACGAGGAACAGCTTGCCGAGCATGGCGGCGGGGAGGGGGTGCGCGATCCGGGCCTGCTCGACAGCGCCCTGGCGCGGCCGCTGAACCTCGCTGCCTATGGCGCACCCGATCTGCCGGCGCTGGCAGCGTCGCTAGGTTTCGGACTGGCGCGGAACCATCCCTTCATCGACGGCAACAAGCGTACCGCCTATGTCGCGGTCGAGACCTTCCTCATTCTGAACGGGCTCGATCTGACGGCAAGTGATGCGGAGTGCATCGTGGTCATGCTCGACCTCGCTGCCGGCGAACTCTCGGAAGACGCCTTCGCCGCCTGGCTGCGGGACAACACGCGGGCGCGCTGAGCACGCGCGGGCGGTCCGATTCAGACCTCCGCGCCCTCCGGCGCTCCGGTCATCAGACCTAGGCCCCCCTCACCCACACCGCCGTGTCGTGGAACGCCACGCCGCCCGCCGGCGCCACCGGTTCGCTGCCGATCAGCGCGTTCACGCCGATCCCTTCCGGGAACAGGTCGCTCGGCGAGATGCCCTCCAGCGCCACCACACCCTCCCGCACGCCCTCGAACACCCGCAGCGCCAGCGTGATCGCGCCGCGCCGGTTGCCCATGCGGATGCGCGCGCCGTCAGCCAGCCCTAGTCGCGCCGCATCCGCCGCATGCATGCGCAGCGCCGGCGCGCCCTCCCGCTGCCGCGACCCCGCCGTCTCGGTGAAGGTCGTGTTCAGGAATTGCCGCGCCGGCGGCGTGATCAGCCGGAACGGGTGCTCCGCATCGATCCGTTCCAGCGGCTCCTCCCAGTAGGTGGGCACCCCGGGCATCGCCGCGCCATAGGGCCCGAGCGCCGCCCAGTCCGGCCGGAACCGGAAGCGCCCATCGGCATGCGGGAAGCCCGCGAACTCCTCGCCGCCCGGGATCGCGTTCGCCACCGGGATGTAGCCCGTCTCCCGCGCCGCGTCCCAGCCCGCCTGTCCGCTCGCGCGCAGGGTGGCGTCCAGGATCTCGACCGCGCCCATGCCGAAGCCCGGATGCTCCGCACCCAGCCGCGCCGCCAGGCCCTGCACCACGTCGTGGTTGCTGCGCGCCTCGCCCTGCGGCGCGATCACCCGCGGCGCGATGGTCAGCGCGGTGTGCCCGAGGCCCATGACGATGTCGTCGTGCTCGACGAAGGTCGTCGCCGGCAGCACCACGTCGGCGAAGCGCGCGGTCGGCGTCAGGAACTGCTCGTGCACCGCGAGGAACAGGTCCTCCCGCGCCAGGCCCTGCCGCACCCGGTGGCTGTCGGGCGCCACCTCCGCGCTGTTGGCATTCTGGATCAGCATCGCCGTCACCGGCGGCCCGCCGCACAGCGCCTTCGGGTCGCCTGCCAGCACGGCGCCGATGCGCGACTGGTCCAGCACCCGCACCTTGGGATCGATCCGGTCCGTCCCCCAGGCGAGCCGCGTATCCAGCCCCCACCCTTCCAGTGCGTAGAAGAAGCCGCCGCCGCCCTCCGCGCCCCAGGCGCCCGTCACGGCGGGCAGGCAGGACACGGCATGCATCGTCGCCGCGCCGTTGCGGTGGCGGGTGAAGCCGACGCCGGCGCGCAGGAACATCCGCCGCTCCCCGGCATAGAGCGCGCCAAGGCGTTGGATTTCCTCGACCGGCACGCCGGTGATGCCGGAGGCCCATGCGGGGGTGTGGGCGCGGACATGCGCCTCCATGGCAGGGTCGAAATCGGTGTGGCGGGCCAGGAACGCGCGATCCGCGGTGCCGGCCTCGAAGGCCACCGCCATCATCGCCAGCGCCAGCGCGGCATCCGTCCCGGGCCGCAGCACAACGCCGATATCGGCGGCCTCCACTGAGGGCGAGCGGTAGGCGTCCACCACCACGAAGGTCGCGCCGCGCCGGCGTGCCTGCTGGATGTGGTGCATCAGGTTCACCTGGGTGGCGACCGGGTTGCCGCCCCACATCAGGATCAGCCGCGCCTCCTGGATGCGGCGCGGATCGGTGCCGCGCGCCGCGCCCATGCCGGCCTTCCAGCCCATCTCGGCCGGGGTGATGCAGATCGTGCTCTTCTGCCGCGAATAGCCCATCACGTTGCGCAGCCGATCGAGGCCCCAGCGCTGCAGCACCCCCAGCGTCCCGCCGCTGTGATAGGGCCAGACCGCCTCCGGCCCGTGCTGCGCGGCGGCGTCCCGGAAGGCCTCGGCGATGCGGTCCAGCGCCTCGTCCCAGCCAATCCGGACGAACTGTCCCTCGCCCTTCGCGCCCACGCGCAGCAGCGGGTGGGTCAGGCGGTCCGGGTGGTGCGCCCGCTCCGCGTAGCGGGCAACCTTCGCGCAGCAGGTGCCTGCCGTGTAATCGTAGGCCGCGGCGCCGCGCACCCGGCCGATGCGGGTCTCCGACAGGCGCTCCACCTCCAGCACGCAGGCGCTGGGGCAGTCATGCGGGCAGGCGGTGCGGAGGGAGAGGGGCTTCGTCGGGAGGGAACCGTCCATGCGCCCAGCATGGGGGGCACGGCAAAGCGCGTGCAAGCATCCTATATCTGTCGCATGACCGGCACCGCCCTCATCCTCGCCCCGCCCGCCGCGCCCTCCGCCCGCCTGCCCCAGGCCGACCAGGCCGCGCTGGAGGAGGCGGTCGCCATCCTCGAAGGCGTCTCCATCCCCGCCCGCATCGCCGGCATGGTCGGCGGCACGGTGGATGGCCTGAAGCGCCGCCTGCCGGCCGCCGTGCAGCGCAACCTCGACAGCGCCATCGCCGGGGCGCTGGAGACCGCCCTGAAGACCGCGCTGCGCACCGACCCCGCGCGGACGCCTGGCGGGATCTCCAGCACCTGGTTCCATCGGGGCCTGGTCGCTGCCTCCGGCATGGCGGGCGGCGCCTTCGGGCTGCCCGGGACGCTGCTGGAACTGCCGGTCTCCACCACCATGCTGCTGCGCCAGATCGCTGCCGTCGCGGCGGAGGAGGGGGAGGACCTGTCCTCTGCCGCCGGCGCCGCGGAATGCCTGAAGGTCTTCGCCCTCGGCGGCCGCGACCCGGCCGACGACGCGGCGGAGAGCGGCTATTTCGCCCTCCGCCTGGCGCTGGCCGAGGCCCTGCAAGTCGCGGCCGGGCGGGGCGTCACCACCCTGCTGCCGGGCTTCATCGCCGCCGTCGCCGGCCGCTTCGGCCTGCCCGTCGCGGTCAAATTGTCGGCACAGGCGGCGCCGGTGGTGGGCGCGGCGACGGGGGCGGCGGTGAACATCGCCTTCCTCGAGCATTTCCGCACCCTCGCCCGCGCGCATTTCACCGTGCGTCGGCTGGAACGCGCCCATGGCACCGTGGTGGTGCGCCGTGCCTATGAGGCGATCCGCGACGCCTGATGGGACTGCGCGCCGGGCCCCACCGGGCTAGAAGCCCGCGCGTGACAGAACCCTCCTCCTCCGTCGGCTTCACCCTGGCCGGCTTCCGCCGCGGCGTGCGCGCGGCGATGGCGATCGCCGTCGGTCTCGCGCCCTTCGGCCTGGTCATCGGCATGGTCTCGGACTCGAAGGGCCTCTCGCTGCTGGAGGCCTGGGTGATGTCGGCGCTGGTCTTCGCCGGCACCGCGCAGCTCGTCGCGCTCGAGATCTGGGCCGACCCGGCGCCGATCCTGGGCGCGACGCTCGCCTGCCTGGTGATCAACCTCCGCATGGCGCCGATGGGCGCGGCGCTGGCGCCGATCCTCGACCGGCTGCACGGGATCCGGCTCTGGGGCACGCTCGCCGTGCTGGTCGACAACGCCTTCGCGCTGACGGTGGCCGAGATGCGCCAGGGCCGGCGCGACGGCGCCTTCCTGCTCGGCGCGGCGCTGGCGATGTGGGTGAACTGGATGGTGATGGTCACCATCGGCCACAGCTTCGGCGCCATGGTGCGGCTGCCGCCCGGGCATCCGGTGTTCTTCGCCGCCACCGCCGCGCTGCTGGCCCTGATGGTGCAGATCTGGCGCGGGCCGCGGCAGGACCTGGCGCCCTGGATCCTGGCCGGCGCGGTGGCGCTGCTGGTCAGTCGGGGCCTCGGCCTCGGCGCGCCCTGGCCGGTGCTGGCCGGCGCCTTCGCCGGCGCGGCGCTGGGCGCGGCGATCGACCGGCGGCGGAAAATGGACGCCGCCAACCGATGACGGCCGCGCACCTGGAGCCCGCTCGCCGATGACGCTGCGTCCCGACGTGCTGGCCGCCATCCTCGGCATGGCGCTGGCGACCTATCTCTGCCGCGCCGGCGGCTATGCGCTGCTGCGCGCCACCCGCCCGCCGCCCTTCGTGGAGGCGATGCTGCGCCACATGCCGGGCTGCATCTTCGTCGCCTTCCTCGCGCCGACGCTGGCCGGCACCGGACCCACCGGCTGGGTCGCCGCGGCGGTGGTGCTGGCGACGCAGGCGGCGTTCCGGCGCCTCGCCGTCTCGATCGCCGTCGGGGTGGCGGCGCTCTGGCTGCTGCAGGGCGGGGCCTGAACGCGCCCTACCGCCCCATCAGCACCAGCGCTGCCCGCGGCGAAGCATCGCCGATCTGCATGATCCCGCCGAAGGGCCGGTTCAGTTCCAGCACCAGGAACATCGCCCCGCCCACGGAGGCCGCGCCGATCACCAGCGAGGCGACGACGACCATGTTGGTCCGCGCCAGCAACCCGAAGGCCAGGAACAGCGTCACCAGCCAGAAGCTGACCACCACCACGATCGGCGTCGGCAGGTCGTTGTTGATCTGGTTCATGACCATCACGCGCAGCCGCCCGTTCGCCGCCAGCAATTCCAGCACGTGCCGCTGCACGCTGCGCTGCACGTCGGTCTGCGTCGGCAGCGCGCCGAGCATTCCCAGAAGCTTCATGCGCGACGCCTCGGTCCCCGTCGGGTCGATCGCCTCCGCGCGTGCCGCGCCACCGCCGGGCGGCCAGATGCGGTCCACCTCCGTCGTCGCCACCTCGCGCAGCAACGCCCGCGCCTCGACCGCCGCCGGGCCGTAGCTGGCCAGCGCCCGGTCCATCTCCACCATGTTGGCGGCGATCTGGTCCACCTCGTCGCTCACCGTGTTGTAGGAACTCTGCGCATTGGCGACGAGCAGGCCGAGCAGCAGCGCCGACATCGCCGCGATCAGCCCGGTGATGTTGGTGACGACGGCGCGGGAATCGCTGTCGAGGTGATGCTCCGCCAGCCGCCGCCGCAAGGTCAGGCCGAGCAGCCCCGCCAGCAGGCAGCCGGCGAAGAGGGCCGGGGCGACGATCAGCGACGACATGGTGCGGTTCCCGGCACGGATGGATCGCCGCATCGTGATCCGTCGGGGGAACGCGCGCCAGGGCTCCCGAGGCGCAGAGCCGATCCGGGACAGCGACGCCGTGGCGGCTCAGCCGCGGCCGCTTCGCCCGGCCAGGGAGGCCAGCGCCGCCAGTGCGGCGAGCCCGGCCTGCAGCCACATCACCGCCCCGACGGCGGCAAGCAGCGTCGCCTCCGGCACGCCCGTCGTGCGCACCGCCGCATCGCCCGCCGGCGCCAACTGCCAGGCGAGCAGCGTCGCGGCGAGCGCCACGCCGATCGCCGTGCCCAGCGCCCGCATCAGGTTGAGCAGCCCGCCGGCCTGCCCCGCCCACGCCTCCGGCGCCGCGGCAAGGGTCGCGCTGTTGCTCGGCGCGATGAACAGGCCGAGCCCCGCGCCATAGGCCGCAAGCCCCGCCATCACCGTGGGCAGGGCGGCCGTGCCGGCTTCCAGCAGCCATGCCAGCGTCAGCGCCGCGGCAGCGCACACCGCGAGGCCCAGCAGCCGCGTCGCCAGCGGCCGCCGCTCCGCGAGATGCGCCCCCACCGGCGCCAGCAGCCCCAGCGCCACGGGCACCACCGCGAGCCGCAGCCCTGCGACGAGCGGGTCCTCGCCGAAGCCGCGCGCCAGGGCGAAGGACATGCCGAAGAACATGCCGTAGAGCATGGCGTAGGACAGCAGCACCGCGACCACCCCGCCCGCGAAGGCCGGCCTGCGGAACAGCCCGAGATCGACCAGCGGCGACGCCGCCCGCCGCTCCCGCCACACGAAGCCGGCCAGCAGCAGCAGCGCCGCCGCGGCAGCGCCCAGCACGCCCGGCGAGGTCGGGCCCCAGGCATGCAGCCGCGTCAGCGCCAGCAGCAGCGCCACGAGCGCGGGCGCCAGCAGCAGCGCGCCG
>JAIYAI010000264.1 GCA_027489135.1 Acetobacteraceae bacterium | reverse complement strand
AGCAGCGCGCGCCCCCACGCAGCGCCGGGATGCGCGGCACCAGCCACAGCCGCTCGACATCCGCGCCGGCCATCAGCGGCACCGACATCTGCGGCACCCCCTGCCCGCTCACCTCCAGCGTGCCGAGCTGCGTGCCCCGCAGCACCGGCGCCGTCACCGGCGCCTCGTAGCGCAGCCGCACCTGCATCCGGTTCCGCCAGGCCCGCGGCAACGTCACCACCACGTCCTTGCCGCCGACCAGCGGCACCGTCTTGCGCTCGCCCAGATAGACCGGCACCTGCTCCACCACGTCCGCCGCGCGGAACAGCACGACGTTCTCGAACTCCCGGAAGCCCCACTCCAGCAGGCGCTCGCTCTCCTCGGCGCGGGCGCGCATGGAGGGCAGGCCGTTGAAGACCAGGATCAGCCGCCGGTCGCCGCGCTTGGCGCTGGCGGTCAGGCCATAGCCCGCTTCCTCGGTGTGGCCGGTCTTCAGACCGTCCGCGCCGGGCACGCGGGCGAGCGTCGGGTTGCGGTTGTCCTGGCTGATGCCGCCGAAGGTGAAGCTGCGTTCGTTATAGTAGCGGTAATATTCCGGGAAATCGATGATAATGCGCCGCGACAGCCGCGCCAGGTCGCGGCAGGTCGTGCGATGCTCCGGGTCGGGCCAGCCGGTCGAGTTGCGGAAATTGCTGCTCGTCAGCCCGATCTGCCGGGCCTTCACGTTCATCATCTCGGCGAATTGCTGCTCCGAGCCGCCGATCGCCTCGGCAAGGACGATGCAGGCGTCGTTGCCGGACTGCACGATGACGCCGCGGACCAGGTCCTCGACCTTCACCTGGCTGCCGATCTGGACGAACATCTTGCTGCCGCCCATGCGCCAGGCACGCTCGCTGACGGGCAACTCCTGGTCCAGCTTGAGCCGCCCGGCCTTCAGCGCATCGAAGACCATGTACATGGTCATCAGCTTCGACATGGAGGACGGCGGCATCCGCTCGTCGGCATTCTTCTCGAGCAGGATGGCGTCGGTGTCGAAGTCGATGATCAGCGCCTGCTTCGCCAGGGTGTCGAAGGGCCCGATCGGGGTCTGCGCCGGCGTCGGCTGCGGTCCCGCGGGCGCGCGCTGGCGCTGCTGCGGCCGCGGCTGCGCCAGCGCGGGCAGCGGCAGGGCGAGCAGGCCGGCGGCAAGGACCAGGCCGCGGCGCGGCAGACGGCGGGTCATGGCGACTCCTGGTGGGGGCGGCAGGAAGGCAGGCCCCTGCATAGGGCGGTGCACAAGCCCCGCTCAAGCGCTGTGTTGGGTTCGCAGGGCAAGTGCCTGGGCCTACTCGACCAGCAGCCGCACCTCCGGGATGCCGGCGGCGACCACCCCGGCTACCGCCCGGTCCGCCTCCGCGATCGTGCCGAAGGGCCCGAGCACGATCCTGTAGGTCGCCTGCCGACCCCGCCCCTCCTGCTGCAGCCGCGCACCGAGGCGGGCGATGCTGGCCAGCCGCCGCTGCGCCGCCCCGGCGCTGTGGAAGCTGCCGGCCTCCACCACTAGCCGGCCCGGCTGCGGCGCGCCGCGCGTCACCGTCTCCGGCAGGCGCGCCGGCGGCGGGGTGGGTGCAGCATCGGGCACCACAGCGGCGCGCATGCCCGGCAGCGCGGCGGCCTGGCGCGGCGCCGCCTCCCGCGCGCCGGCGAGCGGGGCGAGCGCCTCCGACGCCACCTCCCCGCGCGGCGCGGCAGTGACGGGGGGCGCGCGGTTCTCCGTGCTCGGCAGGCCCTGGGACAGGGCGCGGCTCGCCTCCCCGTCGACCTCGAGGCGGACCTGCGCCGCGCTGCCCTCCCGGATGCCGAGCAGCGACGCAGCGCGGGGCGACAGGCCGAGGATCCGCCCCGGCATCTCCGGCCCGCGGTCGTTCACCCGGACCTTCAGGGACAGCCCGGTCTCCAGGTTCGTCACCGTGACGATCGCGGGAAGCTGCAGCGTGCGGTGCGCCGCCGTCAGCGCATCCGGGTCCCGCGCCTCTCCGTTCGCGGTCAGCCCCGGCTGGCGCCGCGGAAGCACGGCGGCGACGCCCTGCTCGCGCAGTGCGAAATCCTCCCGCGGATAGGACCAGAGCCCGCCCAGGCTGTAGGGCTCGCCCACCATGAAGCGGGGGGTGGGCTTCGGTTGCGGCGTGCAGGCGGCCAGCGCCAGCAGCGCCGCCGCGACCGCCGCCTTCACGCGGCGCGGTCGGAGAGCAGCCCGACCGCCAGGCCGTAATTCACCGGCGAGTTGTAGCGGCGGATCACCCGCAGGTTGTGATGCCCCAGGAAGACCTGGCCCGAGCCGCGATTCGGCAGCACCACCGCCGTCTCGATGCTGCTGTTCGGCAACGGACCGCCGGTGGCGCTGCGGAAGCCGAGGCGGTTGTAGTCGCGCAGCGGGCGCTTGGTCTCGGTATCGGCGCCGGCCAGGCTGAAGCCCGGCGGGGGGATGGTCTCCTGCCCCCAGGGCTCGCCCTCGCGCCAGCCATTGCGCTGGAAGTAGTGGGCGATGGAGGCGAGCGCATCGGCACGGTTGTCCCAGATGTCGCGCCGCCCGTCGCCGTCGAAATCCACCGCCAGGCGCTCGAAGTTGGAGGGCATGAATTGCGGCTGGCCCATCGCGCCGGCCCAGCTTCCCTTCATACGCTCCGGGCTGATGTGGCCGTGTTCCAGGATGCGGAGCGCAGCCATCAGCTCGCCGCGGAAATAGCTGGCGCGTCGGCCTTCCCAGGCCAGGGTCGCCAGCGCCTCGATGACCCCGAAACCGCCGGTATTGCCGCCGAAATTGGTCTCGACGCCCCAGATCGCGACGATGATGGTGGGGGAGACGCGATAGCGCGCCTCGATCGCGCGCAGCAGGGTGATGTTCTCCCGGTAGTTGCGCTGCGCGTTGGCGACGCGGGTGGGGTTCACCATGATGCGGTCGCGGTAGTCCTCCCATGCCAGGCCGCCCTCGGCCTGGCGGCGATCGAGCTGGACCACCCGGTCGTTCGGGCGGATGCCGGCGAAGGCGCGGGCGATGGTGTTCTGCGAGATGCCGTTGCGCTGGGCGTCGCTGCGCACGCCAGCGAGGAAGGCCTCCCAGCTCTGGGTCTGGGCATCGGCAATGCGCGGGAGGAACGGGGTCGCGAGGACAGCGGCGACTCCGCCGAGGGCGAAGCGTCGGGTCTGGGTCATGCGGCGTTGGGTGCCACGGCGGGCGGGGCGGTGCAACGGCGATGACGCCCTCCGCCGCCTGACAGGCCGATCGGTTCCGTTAGGCTGCGGTCCCGTTCCCCGGAGTCGCCCCGCATGCTCGTCTTCGATGTCGGCGCCAATGTCGGCGACAAGGCCGCCCGCATGCGCGCCCGTGGCGCCCGCGTCGTCTGCTTCGAGCCGCAGCCCCATTGCGCCGCCGCGCTGCGCGACCGCTTCGCCGCCGACCCTGGCGTGGCGGTGGAGGAGATGGCGCTCGGCGCCACGCCCGGCCAGGCGAGCCTCTCGATCTGCGACGAGGCCGACGTGCTCTCCACCCTGTCGGAGGACTGGAAGACCGGCCGCTTCCGCGACCGCGCCTGGAGCCGCTCCGTCGAGGTCGCGGTCGGCACGCTCGCCGCGGCGATCGCGCGGCACGGCGCGCCCGATTACTGCAAGGTGGATGTCGAGGGCTTCGAGCGCGAGGTGCTGGCGGGTCTCGACCAGGCCCTGCCGCTGCTCTCCTTCGAGTTCACCGCCGAGTTCCGCGAGCGCGCGCTCGACTGCGTGGCGCGCCTCGCCGCGCTCGGGTTCACGCGCTTCAACATCAGCCATGGCGAGACGGCGCGCTTCGCCCTCGATGCCTGGGAGAGCGCGGAGGGGCTGGCGGCGGCGCTGCGCGCGCTGCGTCATCCTCTCGCCTGGGGCGACATCTACGCGGCGCGCGAGGACCCGCCCGCCGCCGTGCTGGCGCTGGCCGAGGCGGAGACCGAGGCGGGCACGACGGAGGACGGCCAGGCGCTGCTGCTGCGCAAGGGCGCGGTCTGCGCCGGCGATCCGTTACGGCTGGTGCTCGGCGCCGGCGGCGATGCGCCCGCGGACCATGTGCGCATCGCCGAGGCCGGCGACGCCGATGTCACCGCGGAGATCGCCACACTCGACTTCCCGCCTGGTTCGGTGGAGGCGCTGCGGGTCGGGCCCGTCTTCGGCGGCCTGGGCCGCGCCGCCGCGCTGCGGATGCTGGCGCGCTGGCAGTGCTGGCTGGCGCCGGGCGGTCGGCTGGAGGTCGAGGCGATGGACATGCTTGCCATCGCCCGCGCGCTGCTCGCGGCGGATGCGGCGCGGCAGCCTGCAGTGCTGCGGCGCCTCGAGGGGATGGCGGGCGATGGCGGCGCGCCCTGGACCGCGGCGGTGCTGGCGGAGGCGCTGGCGGCGCTCGGCTTCGCCGACGTCGTGGTGACGGTTGCGCCGCCGGACCGCCTGCTGGCGCGGGCGACGCGGGCGGTGGGGCCCGGGGATGCCGAAGCCGGGGTCGCGGCGCTGCTTGCGCGCTGGGCGACCCTTGCGCCGCCTGAGGTCCCGGAGGCCCCACCGGCGGGACCCGAGGCCGAGGCCTTGCGCGCGGCGCTGGCCGCAGCCGAGGCGCGGGAGGCGGCGATGCGCGCCTCGACCTCCGGACGGCTGACGCGGCCGCTGCGTGCGCTGCGGGGGATGCTGGGCGGGAGATGAAGGTGCCGCGCCGAGGGGGGCCCGGCCGGCTGCACCCTCCGCTGGGGGCCCGGGCATCCCGGCCCCGTTTGCCGGCGCGGTACCAGGGATCGGGGCTGGTCTGCACCGGTGGCGCGCGGTCCGCGGACCAAGGAATAATTTCCTTGCT